>DMPD01000136.1 GCA_003456125.1 Cyanobacteria bacterium UBA8156
CATGGGCCAGTGGGAGGAGCGGGGGACGGGCTGTATTACGGCTACGGCTCCTTGGCAATTTGTGCCCCATCTTCACCCCCGGTTGGACATCGCCGAGCGGCGGGTTCGCCAAGACCCAAACCGGGGCAGCTTGTTTTTGGAAAACGCCGTGGCTATGGCTCCCGGTACCGCCTTGGTGTACCTCAGCACCCATCCTGTGCCCAATGGATGGTATCGGTTTGGCGGAGAAGGGCACCTGGTGGATTTGCGGTGTTTGCCGCTGACCGAGGCCCTCCGCCAACGTTTTCAGCAGCCCGTAGGGCGGAGTTTTGCCCTGATTGTACCGGGGGTGTGGGGTTCCACCCGGCTCTGCCACCGCTACCCTGTGAACCAAGGGCAACCGGCTTGGCGGGTGCAAGGGCTGCTGACGGAACGCCCCCAACCCTACCGCTATCGGTTGGGGGGTCAGGGCACCGGTCGTCGCCTATCCCGAGGACGTTACGCAGTACCCGCGGGTACAGTCTACGTGGTGCAGGAAAAGCTACCAGCCTGGCAGGAATGGCCGGCAGACTGGTTTCCACGGGAGGGGTATTCCCTGCAGCGCTGGGGCTGTGGGTTGGCGTTGCCCTTGCCCAACGCGACAACAACAGGAGAGTAAGCCATGGCCTACAGCGATTTCACCCTAGAAACAGCGATCGCAAAGCTCGGTTTGGAACTGCGCGATCGCCCCGGATTGTTTCGCGACATTCCACCGCGATCGCCCAGCGATATGCTGCAAGGGATTTTGGCGGAGAATACCCCGTTGGCCTTGGCCAGCAATACCGAAAAAGCGCGATCGGAATTGATTATTGCGCCGATCCTCGTGGAATTACGACGGCAGTGCGATCGCCAAATTGCGGTGTTTTCCGGCATTGATTTCACGGTCGATGCCTCAATGGGACTGAGTGGCATTTGCGATTTTCTGATCAGCCATTCTCCCGAACTCATGGTGCTGCGATCGCCGATTGCTATTTTGGTGGAAGCCAAAAAGGAGAACTTGAATGCAGGACTCGGACAATGCCTGGCCGAAATGTTTGCCGCTTTGCTCTTTAATGAACGACATGGCAATGCCCATACAACCATTTTGGGGGTTGTCACCTCTGGTACAAACTGGCGGTTTATGACCCTCACCCACCGGGCGATCGACCTCGATCTGAATGAATATTACCTCAGCGATGTCGGGAAAATTCTCGGTATCCTCCGCAGTGCCGTTCCATCCTTTTAGGAGATTGCAATTTATGTACCAAAAAGCCTACGGCATCATCGAGACCCTGGCTCCTCTGCACGTTGGCGCCAGTGCCGGCGAAGAAACGGGCAACCTCAATTTGATCTTTCGCGATCCGTTTACGCAAACCGGCATCATTCCCGGCAGTTCCATTCGTGGGCGCTTCCGGGCCGACATGCGATCGGGCAAAAACAAGGGAGACGTTGCCAAATGGTATGGTCACGAGGCGATCGATGGTCAAAAAGATGGGGGCACCACCGAATCGCTGGTGAAGTTTGAGTATGCTTCCCTGGTGTGGCTGCCGGTCTTTTGTCCGGGGCAGCCGGTAGTGTGGGTATCCTGTCCCCGTTTGTTGCAACGTTACCAACGGCTCACCCAAATGCCAGGGGCAATCCCCAACCCCTACAGTGCCGCCAAAACCTTGCAGGCCAAGCAATTTAGTGAGACCAAGAGCAAGCAGACTCGCAGCGGCAGCGTGTTGTTTTTCAACTTGGGTTTTTTGGAAATTGAGCATTCGGTAGACATGAAACCCTGGGTACCCGCCGGCACGACCTTGCCCGACAGCCAACTGGTGGTGGTCGGGGACAACGACATCGCCATGATTCACGACATGGCTTTGTACCGCCAAAGCCGGGTGAAGTTGCAGGATGAGATGAAAAAAGTGAATAGCGGTGCATTTTTCAACGTCGAAGCCTTGCCCGAGGGGAGCGTGCTGGTTTTTCCGGTAGCCATCAAAGACGACCGGCCGGAAAATCGGGGCTGGCGGCCTTTCGTAGATGCGTTGGCCGAGGAAATGTACTTTGGCGGCTTGGAATCGGTGGGGTTTGGCCGGTGCCAGGTTTCCCTGCACGGGGAGTATTTCCAAACACCTGACCTTGCAAACGCAGCATAAATCAGACAAAAGGAGAGCAAAGCAATGGCGTGGCAGAGCTACGGTTTGGATCGGGAAGCACAAAAATTGGTCTTGATGGTGAAACAACAAGATGCCGATGCCCTCAACCAATCCTACAAGATGCGGATGGCAGTAGCCTACGGTTTAGAACGGTTTTGGGGAGAACATTTGCGCTTGCAAGCCAAGGAGCAAGATCGTATCAAGTCTGGGTATTGGAAAGGCACTTGGGATGCCTTGGTCAAAATTAAGGAGCAAGATCGTATCAAGTCTTGGTATTGGAAAGGCACTTGGGATGCCTTGGTCAAAATTGCGGCCAAGGCCCATGTGGAGATTCCCAATGATTCTGTTTCCTTGAAGGATACCAAAGCCCTGCAAGCCATGTCCGAAAAACTGTGGAAGTTGGATGTAGCGGATCAACGGGTGGCGCTGGCGGTATTGGCGCAACTGTGCGATTGCTTGGTGTGGTGGACGCAACGCTATAAGAAAACATAGCGAGCTTTATGGTTCGTCGCTTTGGATGAATTGGGCACACCCCTCTAAGGCATTGGTGCAAGGCATGGGCATGAAAATCCTGCGAGAAGATGAAAGCTATACCTTTCGTTAGCAGATAGAAGCCACGTTGCCCTACGTGCGCCTCACCAGCGAAACCGCCAAGCGTGAAATTTTGGTGGCTCCGGTTCTCAGTCGGGTGGCTGTTCTCTCCCAGCAAATTCTCCGCATTGAATATCCCCTCAAGGTCAATAATTTCCTGCAGGGCAATCTGGACTATTTGTTGCGATCGCGCCATAGCCTTGTGGTGGTAGAAGCCACGCGCGACGATCTCACACGAGGGTTTACACAACTGGCAACGGAAATGATTGCCCTATCGCTGCTGGAAGATGCCCCCGATCGCGTGTATGGAGCGGTCACTATGGGCAATGTTTGGGTTTTCGGGGTGCTGGAGGTCGCGGCGCGCACCGTCACCCAGGATATCGGCTCCTACACTTTGCCGGATAATTTATCGGAATTGGTGCACATCTTGGTTGGCATTTTGGAGGAAATATGACCGTTCCCAATCCTGAGAGAAAAGTACCGATGGCGTTTCGGGCCCAAGTGCAGGGCCGCTGTCAGTTGCAGTATCTGGACGACAATCGCCGCAAAAACCGAGAACGCCAAGATGGGGAAATTTGGGTAGAGGAATGGGTCGATCGCAGCTATCGCAATGTCCCCCAGTTTGGCCCCAATGTCCAGTCGCAAACCTACCAGCTTAGTTGGCGGTTTGTCACCAATGGCGGCCAAGACGATGGCATTATTCGCCCGGTGATTGGCGCGAAGGGCTGGCCCTTCTATCCCGGCAGCAGCATGAAAGGATTGTTTCGCAGTGCGTGTACACCCGATCAACGCGATCGCTATTGCGGGAAACCTCTCCCCGGCAACGATTGGGCTCCCGGTATCCTGCGGTTCTTGGGGGGCTATCCCACCGACGATCGGTGGCGCGATCGCCTCTTGGACTTGGTTCATCCCCAGCAGGATTATCAAGTCAAACGCAGCAACGCTTCCCACAGTGCTTTCTTGTTGGTGTCTTTGTATCAGCCGGAATTTCGGTTTGGGATTTCCGGTGCCGAAACCCTCTCCGAGGAAGAATGGAAGGAAATTTGGGCGATCTGGGAACGGGCGATCGCCCAGGGGTTGGGCAGCCGAGTCAGCGCGGGCTACGGTCAGGTGTCTGGGCTTCCCCGCAAAAAAGAAGACTTACTGTACCCGGCCCACCACCTCAAGGGTCAAGGGATGGCCGCCAAAACCCTAGACGGGAAGTGGGAATTTCGTCCTAACATCTTTCGAGCCGGGATTCGGGGGCACGCCCTGCGGATTTTTGGGGGCCTCACCTCTGCCGACAATGCTGAAAAAGCCGTCAACGAATTGTTTGGCAGCGTGGTACAAGCGGGGGATGTGAGGCTACTGCGCATGGTGTGGCAGGAAACTTCCCTGGATCTGAGAAGCCATGGCACCGGTTCCTATGAGGTGACGGCCTACCATGTCGAAGGACGTTTGGGCTGGGCCCTCACCCAAAATTTGCCGGAAGCACAACGCGAATGCTTGCAAAATTTGCTGTTGCGCCTCAACCCGTTTGCGATGGTATTCGGCGGTTTCGGCAAATCTTGGCGACGGATCGACCACGCTCGGTTTTATCCCGATTACCTGGAAGACTCCCAAAAGCCCTACATCGGTTGCCATTGGCAATGGTGCGGCGGTTCTCAGGTGCGGGATGTCCAGGTACGACAGGTTGAGCATATCCCTGGCTTTATCCAAGCGGTACATAGGGCGGCTCAAGCCTGGTTGCAAAGCCAGGGTATTCCCTGTAGTACCGACTACGCCCAGGATTGGCGAGAAGCCTGGCACCCCAGCCAGGTACAGGTGTGGGGCCGCATTGCCGAGGACGCAGACGATTCTTTGGCATTGCCTTGGTTCCACGGGCCCTATCGGCCGGGCGATCGCCGGACTCCGGATGGTTCGATTTACAAAACCGATTTTGCCGGCAAAATCGGCATCGTCAGCCGGCTGTGGCACCGGATGTATCCCCGCATCCAACAGGTCAAAGACCCAGCAACAGAAAAACCCATAGCAAAGCCTACCCCTCAATACCTAGAACTGCTGACCCTGTTCCCAGACAACTCAGCAAAATGCCGCGAATTTCTGAAGTTTCTGGGCGAAGAGCAAAGCGATTTTCAGAAATTGTGGGGTAATTGAGCAAAATAGTCCTCCCCTGATGGGGGGGGAAGCCCAAAGCATTCTTGTTCCCTTTCGCCCGTTTTGGGAGAAAGGGCTAAGGCAAGATTGTCCGGTTCAAGGGAACGAATCGGGGATTCTAATTCCGAATTGATCGCACAACCCGTCCTTGATCATCAACAATCAGGGTCATCCGATCACCCTGATATAGCAATTGCCATAATAC
>DMPD01000306.1 GCA_003456125.1 Cyanobacteria bacterium UBA8156
AAAGGCGGCGATCGCCTCGGGCCAATGGCCCAACAACATCTGGCACAACCCCATCCCGTGCCACGCGCCAAAATGAATGGGATTGAGGGTCACCACCCGTTCGCAATCCCGTAGGGATAGTTGGTAGCGTTCGCTCTGGTAGTGCAACACCGCCCGCCGGTTCCAGGCTTCGGCGAAATCCGGGGCCTCGGCAATCAGTTTATCCAACAGCAATTCTGCCCCCAGGCGATCGCCGCGATCCCAGGCCGCTTGGGCCCGGGCCAAAGCCGTCAATCCCCACACCCCCTTCTGGTCAAACCATTGTTGCCAGAGGGCTTGGGTGGCCTGTTCCCGCACCGTCGCGTCGTCGCTGTGGAGGGACTGCAACCATTCCTGTTCTTTGGGTTCCATGGGCGATCGCATGCTGTTCGCATTTTAGCCCCTAGACAAACACCATCGGCTTGTTTTTGTGGGGTTCAAACTCCTGGGGATCGAATCGATAGAGGCTGGCGGGGCGACCGGCCCCCTTGGAAATTTTTACCCCCGTCGTCTTGAGAAAACCCAGCTTCAACAGCCGGGAACGGAAATTGGAGTAATCGGAAAACCCATCCCCCAGCACCGCGGCGTAGAACTGGTACAACTCGCTGAGGGTAAAGGTCTCCGGCAACACTTCAAAGGCGATCGGGCTGTATTCCAGCTTGGCGCACAATCGCCGCCGCCCGTACCGCACGATGCGTTCCTGGGCAAAAGCCAGCGGGGGCAGATCGTCCACAGGGTACCAAGCAATGCCGATCGCCCCGCCGGCCAAGGGTTCGGCATCCGCCAGCCGCACGATCGCAAAGTAACTCACCGATAGGTAGGGGTTGGGGCTGGGTTCGGGGGGGTCAAAGGTAAAAAGCTGCTCAAGGTAGAGGTTTTCGACCCGGATTTTTTCGGCCAAAATCCGTTCGGCGGCCCCCTTGAGGGGTTCGTTTTGGCGGACGAGGGTCCCCGGCAAACACCAGTAATCGCGGTAAGGATCGCCGTCACGCTTGATCAGCAACACCAATAGTCGGCTACGCTCCGTATCCACCGCAAAAATGACGTTGTCTACCCCCACCCGAAAATTGGCGATCGGATGGGCGGCCCTGGTTGCCATCAATACAACCCTTCCCGCTCGATGTACGCTGCCACTGAGGGTATCACGCTGGCGCGATCGCCCCGATCCCGGTATCCCGTCGAAGAAACCGGCGGCACCTCGGCACTGGCGTAGTGCAGTTTGCCCCCCAACGCCGCGATTTGGGCCACCGTCGCCGGCACGAGGGTCATCCCGGCCCTTGCTATCACCAACAATTCCGCCCGTTGCAAGACCTCCGCCCCCCGATACCACGTGGGAATTTGCGCCACTACATCGGTGCCCACCACCAACACCAACGGGCGATCGGGCCAACGGGCCGCCACCAACGTCAAGGTTTCCAACGTCCGCGGCCGCGAGAATTCCTGGTGCAGGGCCACCTTGGACTCCCCCAAATCGGCGATCGCCAAGGCCATCATGGCGGCCCGGTGGGACAACGCCGCCCGGTGTTGTTTGAACGGATTGTCGGCCACCCACACCACCACCAGCCCAAAACGAGCGTCCAGCCAGCGCAAAATGGAGCCGTGGCCCACCGTTGGGGGGTCAGCACTCGTACCAAACAGGGCGATCGCAGCGGTCATGGTGCAGAAATATGGCGCAGAAATATCGAAAACGATGGCGTAAAATAACGGGAGCCGTTCGGGTATTCACTATAAATGATGATTGCGCCCCAAACCCTGCTTGAGCCGGTGAGCCCACTGGAGGCCACTGCCCTGGATTATCAATCTGCCACCTATCGGGATGCCTACAGCCGGATCAATGCGATCGTGATCGAAGGGGAGCAAGAAGCCCACGACAACTATCAGCGATTGACGGAACTCCTGCCGGATCAACGCGAACGGCTGTTGGAGTTGGCCAAAATGGAAAAGCGCCACCAAAAAGGGTTTACCGCCTGCGGTCGCAACCTTGACGTGGTGCCCGACATGGACTTTGCCCGCGCATTTTTCGCCGAACTCCACGGCAACTTCCAGCAAGCGGCCGCTGCGGGCGACGTGGTCACCTGTCTGCTGATTCAAGCCCTGATTATTGAATGCTTTGCGATCGCCGCCTACAACATTTATATCCCGGTGGCCGACGACTTTGCCCGCAAAATCACCGAAGGGGTAGTAAAGGAGGAGTACAGCCACCTCAATTTTGGCGAAGAATGGCTCAAGGCCAACTTCGCCACGGCCAAAGAAGGACTGATCGCCGCCAACCGGATCAACTTGCCCATTGTTTGGAAAATGTTGAACGTGGTGGCCGACGATGCCCGGGTCTTGGGGATGGAAAAAGAAGCCCTCGTTGAAGATTTCATGATCCAATACGGCGAAGCCCTGAACAACATCGGGTTTAATACCCGCGAAGTGATGAAGTTATCGGCGATGGGTTTGGCCGCCTGACCCACCAATTTGTTCCCATCCCCATGGGGGTGGGAGCCGCCAAAAACAGGGTAGGGCCATTGCTTGTGCGTTCCAGGATAGGTTTGGTGTATGTTCGGTTTGATCGGTCATTTGACGAGCTTGGCCCATGCCCAACGGGTCACCCGGGAGTTGGGATACGAAGAATATGCCGAGTGGGATTTGGAGGTTTGGTGCAGTGCGCCGCCCCAAATTGTGGACGAAATCACGGTGCGCAGCGTTACGGGGCAAATCGCGCGGGGACTGTACGTAGAGTCTTTCTTTTTGCCGGAGATGTTGGCGGGTAGCCGGATCAAAACCGCCATTCGCAAAATCCTGAACGCCATGGCCCACGCCCAAAAGCACGGCATCGACATCACGGCTTTGGGCGGGTTTTCATCGATTGTGTTTGAAAACTTCAACCTCTCGCAGATGCTGCGGGTGCGCAACATCGAGTTGGACATCCACCGCTTTACCACCGGCAATACCCACACGGCGTACATCATTTGCCGACAGGTGGAAGCCGCGGCGCTGAAATACGGGCTTGAATTGGCCCGGGCCACCGTGGCGGTGTGCGGGGCGACGGGAGACATTGGCAGTGCCGTGTGTCGGTGGTTGGCCCAACGCAGCGAAATTGGGGAATTGTTGTTGGTGGCCCGAGACCCCCAGCGCCTGGCGGATTTGCAAGGGAGTTTGGGTCGCGGCCAGGTAATGGCGATGTCCGAAGCGCTACCCAAAGCCGATGTGGTGGTGTGGGTAACCAGCATGACCCAGGGGATGGCCCTCAACGCAGAGGAACTCCGTCGCCCCTGTGTGTTGATTGACGGCGGTTATCCCAAAAACCTGGCGATGCAAGTGCAAGCCCCGGGAATTTATGTGTTAAACGGCGGTGTGGTCGAACACAGCTTGGATATTGACTGGCGGATCATGAAGACGGTGGATATGCTCAACCCGGCCCGCCATTTGTTTGCCTGCTTCGCCGAATCTATGCTGTTGGAACTGGAGGGATGGCACACCAACTTTTCCTGGGGCCGCAACAACATCGCCTTGGAAAGCATGGACAAAATTGGTGAGGTCTCTCAGAAGCACGGGTTTCGGCCGCTGATTGCCTAATCGCTTTTGTTGCGGAGTGCATCTCCATTTTGGACGGCAGTTGCCTATGCCACAGCGCGGTGGTTCCCCCTCGCCCTAAATCCTGCTCCCATCAGGGGAGATGATTTGGCCGATGGCTGCTCTTTCCCACTTTGGGAGAGAGTCAACCTTTCAATCAATGCCAATCATCCACGAACCGATGTAGCGGAGGATCGGCAAATCGGTGATGCTGCGGATGCGGGCATCAAATTGGAACAATCCCCCAAAAAACGGATTGCGGACATTGGAGAGCACCACGGTGGCCATGCGATCCACCGGAATCGGTTCCTTCAACACCAGTTCCACGGTACGGTTGGCGCGATTCCACTGGCTACTGGTCAGGGGGAGGGGTTTGCCGTCCATTTCCACCGCCATGGACTTGGGGTCAAATTCCCCTTCAAAACCCGCGGAATAGGTAATCAAAATCTCGTTGATGGCGATTTTTTGCGGCTTCAGGCGCAAGGAGTACCGATCTACCTGATTGGAAATCCCGCTGTCGAGGGTGTAATCCAAGGCGTTGTCGCGGATTTTGCCAAAAATGATGAATCCCGCATTGGATTGGGCCAAGCTCGGAGCGGCGGCGCTCGTTAAACCCAGGCCGAGGGCGATCGCCAAGAGGGTTGCGGTTTTGCGGTGCATGGACGAAAAAGTAGGGCTACCTATACATAGACTCAGCATAACGGACAAAGTTGCGCAGAATTTGCAAACCCACAGCGGCGGATTTTTCGGGATGGAATTGCACGCCGAAGAGGGGGGGACGGGCGATCGCCGCGGTGAAGGTTTGGCGACCGTGGGTGGCGGTGGCGGCGATATCGGGGGAATGTACCGGTTGCCCGGCGTAGGAATGGACAAAATAAACCCAGGGTTCGGGGCCGCAATCCTGCCACAGGGGACAATCCGGCTGGGTGAGGGTGAGTTGGTTCCAGCCCATGTGGGGAATGGTGAGCTGGGGTTCGGAACGAAAGCGGCACACCCGACCGGGAATCACGCCCAAGCCGGGCAACTGCCCTTCTTCGCTGCCTTCAAACCACACCTGCATGCCAATGCAAATGCCCAGCAACGGCTTGCCGGCAGCGATCGCCTCGAGCAAGGCTTCCCGCCAGCCCCCGGCATTCAGTTTGACCATAGCGGCATCAAAGGCCCCCACCCCCGGCAACACCAGGGCCTGGGCCGTCAAGGCGGTACGGGGAGCGCTCACCAGGCGGGGGGTGGCCCCCACCAACGCCAGGGCCTTGCTGGCGGAATGGAGGTTGCCGATGCCGCAATCCAAAAGCGCGAGATCAATCATGGCGGGACGGCTCCGGTTCGGGGGCTCCGTGCTGCCAGGTGAGCCGGTAGATCAACTCCAATTCGTTGCCGGTACGCTGAAACAGCCGCATTTGCTGGGCATGCAACGCCAAAAACAGTCGGTGAAACGTCAAGGTAACAATGGCAATGCCCATCCCGGCCGCGGTGGTGATCAAGGCTTCGGCAAGGCCAGAGGTCAAGGCATTGCTGCGGGTCGCTCCAGGGTCCCATCCGGTAGCCTGAAAGGCAGCAATCAACCCGGTAACCGTACCCAACAACCCCAGCAAAGGGGCCAGGGCGATCGTCCCCTCCAACAGCTTATCCCCCTTTAACATCGCCATTAACTCCTCATCGGCAACGCTTTCCAACGCCAAGGTAAACGTTTCCGGCTCTGGGTTGGGCAAGGCCAAAGGAGCCAACAAAAAGCGCCCGACGGGAGTATGGGTCAACGTTTCCGCTTCGGTGCGGGCCGCCACCAAATCGGTACGGGCCGCCGTCAAGACCCGGGCGATCGCCGGTTTTTCGCCAATGAGCAGGGTGCCCCAAAACCATAGCCGCTCCAGGATGGTGGCCAACGCCAACACCGACAACAACAACAGGGGCCACATCAACAGCCCCCCCGCTTCAAACAGTGCGGCCACCCACCGGCTCCTGCATCGCCCGCTGCATTTGTTCCTTGAGCCACGTCTCAAACAACTCGTCGATAAGCTGTCTTCGGGTGGTGTCGTCCAATTGGGCCGGGAAAAAACGCTCCAGCCGCAGAATTACATACCACTCGTCCAGGCGGGTGGGGGGCCACACCTGGCCGGGCTGGCTCACCTGCAACGCCCGGGCGATCGCCGGATGAGGCATGGTCAGCGGCGCGGGTCCGATCAAACCGCCGGTATTGGCTTCGGCCCCCTGGGAGTATTTGCGGGCCACTTCGCTGAAGGGTTCTTCCCCTTCTTTGACCCGGAAATACAACTCTTGGGCCACGCCGGGGTCTTTGACCCGAATCAGAGAGTACAAAACCTTGTCCAAGGAAGACTTGCGATTCAGAAAAAGGGTTTCTACCTTCGGCCCAAACTTTTCCTGCTTGAATTTCTCCAGCAACAGCGGGCGCAAGATCCAGTCCTCCAGTTCGGCGGCGGTGGTGCCGCTGGCGGCTAACCAGGCTTGGCGATCGGCTTCTTTATCAATCCGGTTTTGCTGGTAAAACTGCGTCAACACCTGCCGCCGTTCGTCTTCGGTACAGGCGTAATCCGCCGTCGCCTCGTCTACCAAAATGCCCCGCAACAGCTGAGGGAAAAGTTGATACCGTCGAACCAACGCCAAAACCTCGGCGGCGCTCAGTTCTCGGTTGCCAATGCGTACGGTGTTCTCCATAAGTCTGATATTTAAGCACGAACGGGCCCGGTTTTATTCTTTGCGCAGGTTGGCGGGGTGTTCCCGCCCCGGCAGGTTGGCCAAAATCGCTTCCACGGCTCGATAGGCGGCTAAAATGTCCCGTTCGTTGCCCCCTAGGTACAACCGTCCGAAGGTGCCCACGGCACTCACTTGCAAAATGTTGATTTGGGCAGCTTTTTCCGCTTCGTTGGCCGCGAGGGCGGCGTAGGCG
>DMPD01000304.1 GCA_003456125.1 Cyanobacteria bacterium UBA8156
GCCAAAATTATAGTCATTTTAATTAACTTTGAGAGGTTTGCCCTCACCCCCAGCCCCTCACCCAGGGCGGGAGAGGGGAGCCAAGAGAGCCCGCAAAGCGTCTCGTTTTTATCTGAAACGACTATACCTAAGCTCGACACCCAAGCCAGACACCCAAGCCAGACAAAGATGAGCTGAGCGGGCATAGAGCATTCGGCCTCACGGGTAATTGGCTCCGGGAGCTGTAGTCCGGGAGCTGTAGTCCGGGAGCTGTAGTCCGGGAACTGTAGTCCGGGAGCTGTAGATAGATGCTTTGGAGCGATCCCTTACAAGGTCGTCGTATCGCCATGCTGATGCAGGAACAACAGGCACCTTTAGTGATCGATGATCCTCCCCACAACCTCATTGCTTTCGAGAAATCTTCGAGAAATTCCCGACAACTCCCAAGCAGCAAGAAACGATCCTCTGGATAATACCTACCCAGTGACGACCGTTAAAATTGTTAAAATGGAAAAAAACGAGTTATGGAGATCAGGATAGCTCCTGCTTAAATCCTGTTATTTGACTTTTTACCCTGGTTTTTTATCTTGAGTTTTTATCTTGAGTTTTTATCTTGAGTTTTTATCTTGACTCTACTGTAAGTATGGGCAGAGAGAGAGTCGAACTCTCACGACCGAAGTCGTCAGATTTTGAGTCTGATGCGTCTACCAATTCCGCCATCCGCCCTTGAGGATTTACATCCTAGCATAGGGTAAACGTCTTGGCAAGACCATTGTCTCCGTGAACCAAGTCCAAATTGGCCAAACGGTTGGGTAGGGATACACTGGAACGGAACAAAGCGGAGAGCATGGGGAGCAGTGGATCGCAACTTGGTGAACGCGGGGGCGTTGTTGCTGGCGTTGGTGTTGGTGGTGGTGGCGGCGAACCCCTTGACAATTGTGGGGCCGGGCACCCGTGGTGTGCTCTTGAATTTTGGCAAAGTGCAGGACACGATTTTGGACGAGGGGCTGCACCTGCGGATTCCGGTCGTCCAAGAAATCGTCCCGTTTTCGGTACGGGTGCAGAAGACCGACATCTTGGCCCAGGTGGGTTCCAAAGATTTGCAGGAAGTGAAGTTGGATGTGGCGATCAATTGGCACGCCGATCCGTCGCGGGTGAACGAGATTTTTCAGCGGGTGGGGGATGAAACCCAGGTGGTGAGCCGGATTTTGAATCCCGCAGTGGGAGAAGTGGTGAAGGCGGCAGCCGCCAAGAAAAACGCCGAAGAGATTTTGACCAAGCGGCCGGAACTCAAAGCGGAAATTGACGACAACTTGGACGAGCGGTTGGCGGGCTTCGGCATTGTTTTGGATAGTGTGTCGCTGTTGGACGTGGACTTTACCCGGGAGTTTGCGGCGGCGATCGAACAAAAGCAAATTGCCGAACAGGAGGCCCAGCGGGCGGGCTACGTAGCCCAAAAAGCGCTGCGGGAGGCAGAAGCCGAGGTGAATCGGGCCCGCGGCCGCGCCGAATCCCAGAAGTTGTTGCAGGAAACGTTGACCCCCGAGGTGTTGAAAAACAAAGTCATTGAGGCCTGGGACGGAAAATTTCCCTTGGTGTATGGGGGCGGGGCCCTGCCCTTTTTGGATGCCAAGCTGCTAGGATTGCCGGAAAAAGTCCTTTCCCCCCAACCCTAGGTTATGACCATTCCGGTTTTGCGCTACTCCTGGTGGGCGATCGCCTTGACGGCTGGTTTGGCTAGCGGTCTGGGGGTGGCGCGGGTTTTGCGCGATGGGGTGGCGGATGCGGATCCTTTGCCCAAATCGGCCCTGGTGGCGCTTTCCCGGAAAGAAGTCCAGCGGCGTTACCAAGAGGGGGCCCGGCTGTTGGCTGTGGGGCGCAATGCCGAGGCGATCGCCGCGTTGGCTGGGTTGGAAACCGATGCCGTGTTGGGGCCCTGGGCGTTGGGATTGCAGGCCCAGGCACGGCAAAACATGGGCGATCGCCCCACGGTACTTTGGGAAAAGCTGGCGGCTCAGGACAGTGGGGCTGCCGCCGAAGCCTTGTGGGCCTTGGGGCGTACCGAGGAATTGGTGCGGCGATTTCCGGGGCATCCGCGATCGCGGCAGGTGTGGCGGCAACAACTCCAAACCCAGCCGAATCACTGGGAAGCGTTGGTGGGCTTAGGCACCTACTTTGCCGATGACAAAAACATCGAACCGGTCTTGAATCGTTTGACCAAAACCTACGGCGATCGCCTGACCCCGGCCCAGTGGTGGCGCGTGGCCGAAGGGTATTTTTACGCGCGGCGGTTTGAGGCGGCGGCGCGGGCCTACGGCCGGGCCACCCCCCATCCCCACACTGCGTACCGGGTGGGTCGCAGTTGGCAGCGGGCCAACAAACGGGCCGAAGCCTTGGCGGCTTACCAACGCACCGCCAGCCAATTTCCGGGAACGCCAGAGGCCGGCCGGGCCCTGGTACGGGGGATGCAGGTGGCGGAGAAAGCCCAAGCGATCGCCTTGGCCGATCGGGCGATCGCCGCCTATCCCGACTTGGCGGCGGAGGCTTTGTACGCCAAATTCGAGCGGTTGACGGGGCCGGCGGCGGCGGCAGTACGGCGGCAAATTTTGGCGCAACACCCCCGCAGCGAAAGCGCCGCCCAAGTTTTGTGGGCTACGGCCCGCCAGCAGGCCCGGGGGGGAAATCTAGCCTTGGCGGCCCGCACCACCGCGACTTTACCCCCACTCCCCACCAGCGAGACGGTAGCCGAAGGGTTGTTTTGGGGGGGCAAATGGGCCAACGATGGCGGCGATCGCGAGCTAGCCCAGCGGCTGTGGCAACGGGCGATCGCCGAGCAACCCCGGTCGTACTACGCCTGGCGATCGGCGGCCCAGTTGGGTTGGCCCACGGGCAACTTTACGAACCTCCGGGCCTTGCGGCCAGAAGTACGGGTACCGTCCCATCACCCGGATTTACCGGCGGGCAGTGCGGCGGTGCGGGAGCTGTTTGCATTGGCGCAATTTGCGGAAGCCAGCGCCCAGTGGCAGGTAGAGACGCGGGGGCGGCCCCTGCTCGAACCGGATGCCATTTTCACGGATGGGGTGTTGCGGGTGGCCAGCGGTGATTTTTTGGTGGGAATGTACCAACTGGATAGCCTCAATTGGTTGGACGTGACCGCCGCCGAGCGCGATCGCATTCGCCAACTGCAACAACACCCCAACTACGATCGCTTTTTGTATCCTTTGGCCTATTGGGAGGAGGTACAACAACACGCCCAGACCTGGAACCTCAACCCGTTGTTGGTGTTGGCCCTCATCCGCCAAGAGTCGCGGTTTGAGGTGGACATCCGGTCGGTGGCCGATGCGGTTGGGTTGATGCAAGTCATCCCTGAAACCGGGGCTTGGATCGCGGCGCAGTTGGGAGTCACCCAATACAGCTTGGCTAACCCCGATCAAAACCTGCGGTTTGGGACGTTTTACCTGAATTACACCCATAACCGGTATCAAAACAACTCCTTGTTGGCGATCGCCAGTTACAATGCTGGCCCCAATGCTGTGGCGCGGTGGGTTGCCCGCGGGCTGAACGATCCCGATGAATTTGTCAACCGCATTCCCTACAGCGAAACCCAGGGGTATGTGGGGGCGGTGTTTGGCAATTATTGGAATTATCTCCGGTTGTATACCCCCCTCCAACAAACCTTAGCCCAGTTGGCAACCGCCCCGCGCTGATTTCCCTTG
>DMPD01000169.1 GCA_003456125.1 Cyanobacteria bacterium UBA8156
TTTACTTGTTCTCTCTATCCCTAATTCTAGCATCTGTCTTTTGTCCTAAGTATTATGGCAATTGCTATAATCAAAATGACTATAATTAAAATGACTATAATTCTCAAAAAGATTGGGAATCCCGGGCGATCGCCGGTGGGCTTTAACCGTGAACACCCCACACCACCACGGTGCGATCCTCGCTGCCGCTGACCAAAGTGCGGCGATCGCCGCTGAGGGCTAGGGCGTGGATCACTTCCCGGTGCCCTCGCAGGGTGCAGATTTCCCGGTAGTTTTGGGCATCCCACACTTTGATTTCCCGAAAGCTGGCGCTAAATAAGGTCTGGCCGTCGTTGCTCAACACCAAGTGCCGCACTTCGCCTTTGTGTCCCTCCAACTGCGCAATGACTGCGCCGGTCTGCAAGTCCCACACGGTGATGGTTTTGTCGCGACTGCCGCTGAACAATCGGCGGTTATCCCCGCTAAAAGCGAAGGCCCACACCCGGGCGGAATGGCCCACCAGTTCCCATTGTTGGCGACCGCTGGCCGTATCCCACACCCGAATGGCGGTGTTCCAACTGCAACTGGCAATGGTGCCGCCATCGGGACTCAGGGCGACGGCGTTCACCAGGTTCGTGTGGGCCGGAATGATGTGCCGGGTGGCCCCTTTCGCCAAATCCCAAATCCGAATGGTGGAGTCCTGACTGCCCGATACCACGGTGTTGCCATCGGGGGCGATCGCCACGGAGTTGACGTAGCCGCTGTGGCCCCGCAACAACTGTACGGGCCGCCCGGTTTCGGGATGCCACACCGCAATTACCCGATCGCGGCTGCCGCTGAGCAACAACCCGTTGGGGGCGATCGCCACGGCGGTGACGGCCTGGCCGTGCCCCACCAAGGTGCGTCGTTCGGTGCCGGTGACCAAATCCCAGAGCTTGATGGTGCGATCGCCGCCGCAACTGGCCAAAGTGCAACCGTTGTCCGACAAAGCCAAAGCCGTCACGGCCTGTTGATGGCCGGTCAAACAGCGCAAGGGGGCAAACCGCTGGGGATTGGCATAGCCGGCCAGCGCCTCTTGCCACTGGGGATCGGTGCCGGCGAGCAACCGGGCGGCCATCTGCACTTCCGGTTGGGTATCCTGCAACCCCTGGGCGATCGCCACTCCCCACAGGTCGGGGTACCGTTGCGCCGCCTGCAAAGCCGCCACCCGAGTGCCGGGGTGAGGACTCTGCAACCCGGCACTCGCCCCGGCTTGGCCCCCCAATACCGCCCGGTGCGGGTGGGTCCCCCCCAATACCGCATCTCGAAATTTGGGCGCGTTTGACAATTTCGACACAGTGGGTCAACTTTCTTCATTGTGCGCGATCGGGGCGGGTAACCTGGATACAATCGGGGCGCAGTCGGGTATATTGACGGAAACCACGGGAGGGAACGCCGTGCTGGAATGTCGAAACGCCCTCGAAGATTTGGTGCTGGTAGAAGCTCAATCCCAGTACGAACGCCTACGGGAAGATTGGCGATCGCAGGTGCACCTCAATGAAATTGCGGCCTATGCCCTCAACCGCTTGCCGCCGATGTACGCCACGACTCGGGGCGGTTGGCTGCAGTTGCGCAAAAAAGCCGAAGCCGAAATGAAAACTCAAGTCGAGCAGACGGTGCGGCGAGCGTTGTTGGCGGTACGGCGGGATGTGCTGCGGGAAGCGAGCCCCCTGCCGGAAGGGGAACTGGATGCCGAGTTGATCGCTTTGGGTACCCTCCAAACGTTGTTTCAAAGCCGCAGCTTGCTGTGGCGGGATGTGCCCCGCTTCCTCCATGACAAGTTGATGGAGTCAAAATTACGCCGGGCTGTCTCCTATACCTACATGACCCCTTCCCAGCGCTATGCCCGTGAAGTCAAGGACTACATCAAGCGGAGTAAGGGTATGCCCAACCGCAATGTGGTGGCGGCGGTGGTGCCTGTAGATCAAACCCGCCCCCCGGCCAGCCCCCGAGAGTTTACCAATGTCCTCGAAAAGATTGTCCAGGCGATCGCCGAGCGGCAGTTGCAGCGGATCCCGGCGGAAGCCGCCTCCCGGCTCAACATCTACGAAATCATGGCCTACGCCCTAAACCGACTGCCCCCGATGTACGCTTCCAGCGAACAGGGTCTCAAACAACAACGCTATCGCGCCAAGGTGGAGCTTTCGGGCCGCATTGGGGAGGTGCTGCGGGAGGCAATTATCAAAGTCGCCAAGTCACCGCTGCGGGGTACCCAACCGCTGCTGCAGGCCACGGCGATCGCGGAGCGGGATTTTGCGTTGCAAGCCCTCCGGGAAATGCTGGGGCGAGACGATATTTCCCTGGAAAATGTGGGGGAAGTGGTGCGCGATGCCCTCCAACAAGCGGAAACGGGCAATTTGTCTTGGCAATCCCAACCCTCTTCATCGTGGTATGCCCCCTACTGAAGTGGCTTGACTCCAGCCGTTGTCGGTTACGCCCCAAACCCAGGCGGCCATACCGTTACGATCTATCCACCACCTCGGTGCTTCCCGGATCGAAAACAGCCGGAGTGCCATGCTCCCCGCAACCTGCCCAGCGGCGGTACAGGCGATCGCCCCCATCGATCGCCTGCTGCAGGGTCAAAAAATCGAGGCTATCTTGGGGAATTTCGCCGGTGACCCAGGCGGCGATCGCCCCGCAGAGCCAAGGCTCCTCGCCGGTGGTGGCCATTTCCCAGCGGTAACGGGCCTGGTGCAC
>DMPD01000032.1 GCA_003456125.1 Cyanobacteria bacterium UBA8156
TTAATTAAAATGACTATATCTTGTGCAAATCATAAAGACAACACCGAACCGGAGGCGGCGATCGCCCCTTCCCCCAGCTTGGCGGCCAGCTCCGCAAAAGAAATGTCGGTATTCATGAAGGTTGGAAAACCACCGGCTGACCGTACCCTAACGCCGGCGGAAATAGGAGCGAGCCAACTGTTCCAGACTATCCCGGCGAAGGAACGGGTAGGCCCCCAGCCACAACCGCAATTGGGGCAGATAGGCATCGGAGGTCATCTTGGCAATGCGGGCAAAATTGGGATCGTTGGCAAAAATCAACAGGCACACCATTTGCCCCGGCTCGATCCGCTTGTAGGCGCGTCGCATCGGTACCTGCAACGTCGTTTCCCAGGTATCGTCTCCCAGGACCAAATTCAAACAACTTTCCGTATTGAAATCCACCGCCAGTCGACCCCGGCGATCCACCCGTTCTTCCCGCGCCAACACCTCTTCGGTCAAAAACACATCCCAGATTTCGGCAATCCACAGCGCCGCATACTCATAGCGCCGCAGCGAGCCGTTGCGTCGTGCCGCCGAAACCACCGGCGCCAACATCCAGTACAGCGATCCCAGTCCCGCCCCCACAAACGTCAATAGCGCCAAACCATTGAACGAAAAATCGCCATCGGCGGTCACCCGGCCGTACGCCAACGCAAACACCGTCAGCAGGGCCACCGAAACCATCACCCGGCGAAACACATCGTTGGCGCTGCCCCAGTAGTGTTGGTACTGATCCGCCGTGGGCACCACCGGAATCAACTCATCAAACCGTTCGCGTTTCAGAGGAACGAGCATAGCAAAGCACAACCGTAAGCAGCTTCCGTACAGGCAGGGGGTTGGGGCACCATGCCCAGAATGCGGCTGCGGATTTGAGTCCAAGCGGCATTGGTCGCCCCGCCGCCGGTGGTATAAATCTGCTGCACCCGCGCCGCACCCAACACCTGCAACAGAGCATAACCCTTCGCTTCGATCCGGGCCATGCTTTCCAACAACCCATGCAAAAAATCCGCCGGGTTGTCTGGTTGCGGCGACAACCGGGGCACCAGTTGCGGATCGTTCACCGGGAACCGCTCCCCCAGACTCAGCAACGGGTAGTACGAAAACGGACTTTCGACTTCCGGATCGATTTGGGCACTGAGGGCTTGCAGTTCTTCATCCCCAAAAAACTGCCGCAGGACGGCTCCCCCGGTATTGGAAGCGCCGCTCACCAACCACAACGGTTGCCCCTGCACATCCAGACGATGGCTGTAGACCCCATAGCGCGAATCGTTCACCGGGCGATCGCTCAGGAGTTTCAAAACCAACGTTGACCCCAGGGAAGTCACGGCGGTACCGACCGTAGGCGTAGGGGTACCAGCGCTGGCCAAAAAGGCGGCATTGCTATCGGTGGTGCCGGCGCAGACCGTACAGCCAGGGGGAAAACCCAAATCGTGCCAGACCGGCAGCAGAGAACCAACGGAAGCGCCCGGAGTCAGCACTTCCGGCAAGCGCACGGGCATCTCCAGATCGCGAAACCAGTCGGGATAGCGCAACCGCTCCACGTCATAACCCAGCTTCAGGGCATTGTGGTAATCGCTGAGGCCCAGCCGCCCGTGCAGACAAAATCCCAGCCAGTCCGCCTGGTGCAACAGATAGGTATCGGTCAGGCCGGGGCGATCGCGATCGAGCGCCCACAACAACTTCGCCAAGCTGGAAGTCGCTGCCGCCACCACATGGCCTTGGGGGGCCACCGCCTCAATTTGGGACAACACCGAGGCCCCGCAACCGTCGTTGTAGAGCAACGGCCCCGCGACGATGTGGCCCTGGGCATCGCTAAAGACCAACGTTGAAGAGGTAGCGTCCACCGTCAAAGCCCGCGCCTGCTGCCGGATGGCGAGGGGCAATCCGGTCAACACCGCTTCCAGGGCCGGTCGCCAGGTCTGGGGATCGTGAAGCGCGTAGTCACAGCGGCTCAGGGCCTGCAATTGATAGGCTTCATCCACCGCCGCTGCCCGCACCCCCGAAGTGCCAAAATCAATCCCGATGAAACACGCCATAACCGTTACCGGGGAACCCTACGTTGCAAGGCAGTGCGCAGTCCTTCCGGATCAAACAACATGGGTAAAAAGTGAATGCTGTTAACTTCCCGGAAATAAAACAGCACCGGCACGGCTTCGCTGTAAATTTCCCAGTTTTGCCAGTCGCGGTAGGGGAAATGCCGGATTGGGGTCTCCCCCCGATAAATATCCAAGGCTTCCGCCGTAAAGACCAACCGCAACGTGGCCGCCTGCACCGCCAAAAAGACGGCAAATCCGGCTACCCCAGCCGCCAACCACCACCGGACCAAAATCAGACCGGTGGCCACCACCAGCAAGCCCAGGGGCAAATTGTAGCTGGGGTTCAGGCGATCGCCGTTCACCGCTTCGGTTTGCATGGTTTTTGTTTCGCTAATGGGTATCTATTTTTTAGTATGGGCCATGGGATGGGCTTTTGTATCCAGGATGGCGGCCCCCGCTAAGGATAAAGACTACAATGAACGTCTAGAAAGCAATTGGAGTGAGGACGCATGATGCACTACTTAGAATCGGAATCCCAAACCCTGGCCGACCCCGCAGCGGCAACACTGGCCATGGATACCTGCATGGATACCTGCATGGATACCTGGCAAAGCCTCCGCCGGGCGATCGCCCAAACTTCGGGGTTTCAGCGGTGGCAAGCCGAGCAAGGAGAACAAGCCGGCAGCGAACAAGAAGCCCAAATCGATCGCTATTTGCGGGAAGCCTTGGCAACCCTGGCCTACTAGGTTGGGAACTCTGGAGTTGGGGCATCGGATAAGATAGAACCGCCGGCTCGACCTAAAGACTCGACCTAAAGATATGTTGCTGACCCCCGAACAACGCACCAAACTGGATGAAACCAACGATGCGCTGTTTTACCAGCAGCCGCGTTTTGTAACCCACATTGACGATCGCTTTATCGCCCAACTAACGGCGCTGTACCGAGAGGTGGTGCCCCCCGGCGGCCGCATTTTGGATCTAATGAGCAGTTGGGTTTCCCATTTGCCCTCCGACATAGAATACGCCTGGGTGGAGGGCCACGGCATGAATGGGGAGGAGCTGGCCAAAAACTCCCGGCTCAACCACTTCTTTGTGCAAAACCTGAATGCGGAACCCCATTTACCGCTGCCGGATAACGATTTTGATGCCGTATTGAACACGGTTTCGGTGCAGTACATCCAACGCCCAGAAACCGTGTTTGCGGAAATTTATCGGGTATTAAAGCCCGGTGGCATTGCGGTGGTGAGTTTTTCCAACCGCATGTTTTACCAAAAAGCGGTACAGGTGTGGCGAGACGGTTCCGATGCCAGCCATGTGGAGCTGGTGAAAAGCTATTTCCGGTTTGTGCCGGGATTTACAGAGCCGGAAGCTCTGATTCGGCAAGGACAACGGGCGGAATGGTGGGAAATGTTGTTGGGACAGAGCCAAGGTTGCGATCCATTTTTTGCGGTGATGGCCCGGAAGCAATCGGGGTAAAATACTCCCGTACCTAGCCAGGGAACCCATGGGCCCGATCCTGATTACCGGCGCCGAACGCCAGTTTTTTGCCCTCGTGCGCGGTACGATCCTGTCCATTCGCGACAAACCGCAGGGTCAACACTTGCCCTTGGGGTTTCTGGATTTGGGCTGTACGGAAGAACAACTGGCTTGGGTGCGATCGCAAGGGGTCCAGGTGGTGGTGCCCCAATGGGAGTTTGATTTTCCCAATCAAGAAACTACACCCAGCTATTTGCGGGCGTTGGCAGCCCGTCCCTTTTTCCGCAAGTACTTTCCTGGCTATGAGTTGTACTTATGGATCGATGCCGATGCCTGGGTACAGGATTGGCAAGCCATTGCCCTGTTTCTGCAGGGTGCCGCCAAACATCAGGGCCTAGCCGTTGTCCCAGAATTGCACAGTCCCAGCGACTTTTTGTTGATGACGGGCAAATCACTGGGGTTGCTGGCTTGGGTTGGCTCTTTGTACGAAAAGATGCTCGACCGAGAAACGGCCGAGGAATACCATCGCCATCCCAACTTGAATGCCGGGGTGTTTTGCCTCCATGCGCAAGCTCCCCATTGGCAGGTGTGGGCGGACAATCTGCAAAAGGCTTCGCAATCTGGAGTAAACTTGCTCACCGATCAGTTGGCTTTACACTATACCGTTTTTGCCGATCCCGAACTGTATCACCTCACCGAATTTTTACCTGGCTGGTGTAACTTTTTGATTGGCTCCGGTAATTTGCCCACATGGGATGAAACTCAAGGAGCTTTTGTAGAGAGGTATGTCCCCCATCAAAAGTTGGGCATTGTGCACAACACCGGTGCCGACAAACTCCAGCGCGATCGCATGACGGTGCCTACGGTTCAAGGTACGGCGGTAGAAGTGAGTTTGTACTACCCTGTCCTCTCCGATCGCAACACTTTAGAAATTGGTTTGTCTACTCAGGAAAAAATCATGGATGAAACGATGAATCTGCCAGTAACCGTGCGTCCTTCGGGAAGAGATACCTTGACCCAGGGAGATTACATTTCCCCCAATTTCCAAACCATTTTCCCTGATAAGGCTTTTCCCAACAAAGTAGTTGGGGATACCCAGGGACAGCCCTGGCCTTATCTGCGGCGAGAGATTCTCCACAATTGGTATGTAGACCAACGGCATCCGTACATTGGGTTTCTGAGTCGCGATGAAGCGCATGTCCTCTACAACAATGCTTTGCAGTTCCGCGGCAAATCCGCCCTTGAGGTGGGGTGTTGGATGGGCTGGTCGGCGGTACATCTGGCGTTGGCGGGAGTACACCTCGATATCATCGATCCGATTCTGGCAAAACCGGAGGCGCGGCAAAGCGTGGAAAGCTCTTTGGAAGCGGCGCGGCAGGAATTTCTGGAGTTTGGTTCCTACGTGCTGCATCCGGGTTACAGTCCCCAAAAAGTAGATGAGTTGGCACAGTCGGGCAAAACTTGGTCGCTGATTTTTATTGATGGCAATCACGATCGCCCGGCTCCCCTGGAAGATGCCCAAGCCTGTGTGAAGTATGCGGCCCCCGATGCCATGATTTTGTTCCATGACTTGGCATCGCCAGAAGTGACGGAAGGTCTGGACTTTTTGCGGTGCCACGGCTGGAATGTGATGGTGTACCAAACCATGCAAATTATGGGGGTGGCTTGGCGGGGCAATGTGCAACCCGTGCGCCATGTGCCCGATCCGGCGGTGACCTGGACGGTACCGGAGCATTTGCGGCCCTATCCCATCTGCGGTACCCCCGAAGAATTGGAGTTTCGGGAGTTGGCGGCTCGGGTTCAACCCTACACACTGTTGCAGGACTGCCGACTGTATTCGCTGTACCGTCTGACCCGGGAAATTTGTGAGCAGGATCGTCCCGGCAACATCGTGGAATGCGGCAGCTACAAGGGGGGGGCGGCGGCCCTGATGGCAGCAGTGGTGAAACGCTACAGCCGGCGATCGCGCCGAGTGTTTGCCTGCGATACGTTTACGGGGATGCCGGAACCCACGGCTTTGGATTGTCACCAAGGGGTGAGCGCGGTGGCAACCGGTTTTGGGGCGGGAACCCTAGCAGCACCCATCACCGAAAATCTCAAGCAAGTTTGTGAAGTCTTGGAGGTCACCGATGTGGTCACACCCGTACCAGGGCTGTTTGCGGAAACGCTGCCAAAATTCAAAGCGGAGATGGGGGCGATCGCCCTGCTCCATGCCGATGGGGATTGGTA
>DMPD01000102.1 GCA_003456125.1 Cyanobacteria bacterium UBA8156
ATCTTGGCAGCCCGCCAACAACCGGGTGACGATCGCATCGTTGAATCGGGCGATGGCGATCGCCAGCCGCAGGTCTTGGGTATCGGTGAAATTTCCTTCAAACTGGATCATGTAGGACTAGACCACAAAAGCGTTCAGCATGCCGATGACCAACACCATCACCACCCACAAAAGCGAGCCCACAAACAACAGGGGCTTGGCTTGGCCCCAGTTGCTGGGGCTGGCATAGGCAACAGGTACCGCCACCACCATCACAAAGGAGTACAAGACAAACACTGCCAGCAGAAGTTGAAAGACCAAAGCCATAGGAAAAGCTCCGTTATTATTGCCGGTTGTAATTGTTTCCGATTGTACGGGATGGTGCGCCATTCCAGCCAGCACCCGCCGGTTTGGTTGGAGTGTGCTAAGGGCCAAAACGCATTTGATTGAGGCGATCGCCGATGTCGGGGGGCAAAACCCCGCGGAGGCTGGGGCGACGGGTGCGATCGCGCTCTTGGCGGCGGATTTGGCGGTGGGTGTTGTGCACTTCCTGCCGAAACTGCAGGGCGGACATCCACTGGGCACCGTAGCCGGTGGTGGTGCGGTGCTGCGCCATATCGGAAGTCACCACCAGGGTTTTAAGGCGATGGTGGAGGTGGTGCCGGGCCCGTTGGGCACACAACCGCTCGATGTAGGTATCGGCTGTTTCGTCGCGCTCGGTGTAATGCACCTTTAGTTGGGAGGTGACCGTTTCGGTGTTCGCCATCGTGTTCTGGTTGTAGGCATCGAACACCAACACGGCTTCCCCGCCGCGAAAGGCCACGTAGCTGGCCACAAGGTCGGAGAGTTCGCGGCGGGCATCGGCCAGCCCCGCCTGCGCCTGCAATTGCTGCAAATCCTGCCAAGCGTGAATGACGTTGTAGCCATCCACCAACAGCAGGGAACTGGGGGGCACCGATGCAGCAGCCATGATTCTAATGGCAAAATTACTTTACATTTTCCCCCATGGCCCCCGAAAATGGCCGGGCGGTTTGCCGAAATTGTCCTGTGTGGCCCATCCTCCGTCCCCGGTTCAAAGAAAATTTTTTCCTGTTGGCCACCTTAAACTGGGGTGCCCTTGGGCTGTTGCTGGGGGGCTGGAGCAGTAGTCGGGTCGGGTTTGGGCTGGTGGCGGCATTGCCCCTGGGCTTGGGGTTATCCAGCTTCGCCTTTTGGCTGTTTGATGCCGACAGTTTTCTGGCACGGGCTTGTTTGTTGACGGCTTTGATGGCAGGTTTAGTGGTGTATGACCTGGGGCGCCGTCAGTTTCTGCACCGGGCGATCGCCCATGCCTGCAATGCGGTGTACTTGAGCTTTGCCGTTTATTTTGTGGCGCTGGACCAATTTCCCGATACGTTCTTGTCGGTTCTGGAGTACTGGCGAGAAATTGCGGTCGGTGCCCGCGAAGCCTTCGATATGCTGATCGGCTGCTTCCTGTTTCAGAATTTGGGGTATTACGCCCTGTGGCCCCTGCTGACCCAATTCAAAATTTTTCGGAAACCCGGTTGGCACCTCTCCCCTCAAAACATTTTCAATGTGGCGTTCCTGAAAACCCCGGGCGATCGCACGTTGTTTTTCTATCTGTTGGGCAGTTTCGGTCTGATTCCTCGCTTTCTGGGGTTGGCCCGCGGCCGCGTCTTTTACTTTGACGGGGGTTCCGGCATCTCCTTTCTGGATAGCTTGTTGGCTCAATTTCAAAGTGCCTATAACGTGGCTTGGATTTTTGGGGTACTGCTGTTGATTCAGCCGGCCTTCTCCTCCGGCGCCAACGATGTCCGGGCTCGACGCTGGTTAAAGGCTGGGGTCGTGTTTGCGCTGTCTACGGATTTTTTCATTCAATTGGTGGGGGGTTCGAAAGGGGGCTTTTACCTGGCGGTGGTCGTGCCCCTCGCCCTGACTTATCTCTTTGGTCGACAACGCATTTCGTGGGGAGTCCTGGGTTTGCTGGGGGTGACCGGTTTGGTATCGGTGTTGGTGGTTTATCCAACCCTGGTCATCTACCGAGATCAACTCTTTGAGCTGCTCGCGGAAAAATCCCGCTTGGCAGCGCTGGTGGATGCCTTTCAGCAGATGCTGTCCCTGCCTTGGGAAGATTATGTCGCCATTGTGTTACGCCCTTTCAACAAGAGCGGTACCACCGAGCAAGTGATGGCCCTCACGGCGAGTGTCCACTACCGGGAAGCGGTTGGGGAAGACGCGACCCTGCTGTTTCAACGGTTGCTGTTGTTTTGGGTACCGCGCATTGCTTGGCCCGGCAAACCTGAAGCACTCAACCTTAACCGCATTGGCCGATTGACCGAGCGGGTAGCGCCCGAAGATTTGAGCACGGCGGTGCTGCTGACCGGTCCTGGTGAGTTGTACCTATACTTTGGTCTAGCAGGCTGTTTGATGATGCTGTTGCCCGGCTTTTTGTTGCGGTGGTTTGAAGAGGCCACATCCCCATTTTGGGCGTTTTCACCGTTTCGGATTGCCCTCTTCTTGACGTTTTTTCCGCGCTTGCCCGGGCTCCTCACCAACGCTTTTGAGTCCACCCTCTCAGGCTTGGTGCTGCAATTCCTCTCGCTGTATGTGGCTCTCAATTTGATTGGTCTTCTGATCACAGAAATCCGAGCCAACTCCCTTGCCCGCTCCCCTTAAGGCAGCAAAAAACCCAAAGCCCGCTGCACCGTGTGCAAGGTTTGACCAGCGATCGCCCCAGCTTTCTCGCGCCCCGCTGCCAAGACCGCCGCCAAATACCCCGGATCGGCAATCAATTCCCGATAACGGGCCTGAATGGGAGCCAACGCGGCGATCGTGGCTTCGGTTAAGACCGTTTTGAAATCCCCCCATCCCCGCCAGGTCTGGCTTTCGGCTAAAATTTCTGCCCGGGTTTTCCCCGATACCAACTCGTAGAGTCCCATCAGGTTCTGGCATTCGGGTCGCTCTGGATTGTCAAACTCCAGGGTTCGCTCCATATCGGTCTTGCAGCGCTTGATCTTTTGGGCGATCGCCTCCGGACTGTCCAACAAATTGATGCGACTGCCGTCGGCGGGATCGGATTTGGACATTTTGCTGCGGCCGTCCGTCAAACTCATAATGCGGGCCCCCTGGGGGCGAATCATCGGCGCCGGAACCCGAAAAATGGGACTGGCTTCGCTGCCGTACAACCCGTTCACCCGGAACGCAATGTCGCGGGTTAGCTCTAGGTGCTGCTTTTGGTCTTCGCCCACCGGCACCACATCCGCTTGATACAGCAAAATATCCGCCGCCATCAACACCGGGTAATCCAGCAACCCGATGCCGACGTTTTCCCCCTGTTTGATGGCTTTTTCCTTGAACTGAATCATGCGCTCCACCCAGTTTAGGGGCGTCACGCAGTTGAGCAACCACGCCAGTTCGCTGTGGGCCGGGATATGGGACTGGACAAAAATCGTCGATTGGGCTGGGTTCAGACCGCAGGCCAGGTATAGTGCCGCCACGGTGCGGGTGTGTTCGGCCAAAGCCGCGGGATCGTGGGGTACCGTGATGGCGTGCAAATCCACCACGCAAAAGAAACCGTCGTATTCCCCCTGCAACTTCACCCAGTTGGCGATCGAACCCAAGTAGTTGCCAATGTGCAAACTGCCAGTGGGCTGTACCCCCGATAACACCCGTTTCTTCGTCATCTCCATCCTTTTGCCACGATCCTTTTGCCACAGAACGCTTGCGAACTCGCCTTGGATTCTGTCTAGTCCAGCCGACTTTTTCTGCCAAAATACCGAAGCTTTGCGCTGGTTTTTTGACGGATTTCGGCAGCTCTCCTTGGAGCCAGAGTGGTACATTTTGGGTCGGTGGCTAGGTCGCACAAACCCAATTTTCGCTGAGCTTGGCTACCATGAAAGTCTTTCCTGTTTCTACCCCCCCTTTCTCACCGACTCCCCTCCCCGCAACGCCTCCAGTCCCCGCCCGACAAGAGGCACCATACCCTGAGCTATACCCTGAGCTGTTTACACCGGCCGTTGGACGGAAACTAGCCCAAGTCCTTTTGGAAACCCGCGCCGAACGCGATCGCTACCGGCAGCTTTACGAAGAAACCCTCGCAACTTTGACGGCCGAACAACAGGCCCATCGACGTACCCGCACCAACCTGTTGCAGGCCCTGCGGGATGTTCTACCTTGAGTCCACTATTCCTCTTGGCCTTCCCCTTGCAAGCGCAATAGAAGGTAGCCAATGCCGATCCCGACCATCACCAACACGCTGGACAGCAGCATCGCGTTGCCAATTTCGCCCATGATTTTTGCTCTTTGAATTTGCTCTTTCCGTGAATCGTAGAGCATCCTAGCGTAAAACCGCCCTAGACCCCCACGGCTTTTTTGTAGGCTTCGTCCAACACCTCGCTGAGGGTGGGATGGGCGTGGACATGGCGGGCCAAATCTTGGACACGGGCCCGCTGGGCGATCGCCCCGGCCGCTTCATGGATAATATCGGAGGCGTGCAACCCCAGGATGTGCACCCCCAACAATTCGCCGGTATCCTGACGGTAGACAATTTTGGCCAGACCGTCGGTTTCCAACTCCGCCAACGCCTTGGAATTGCCCTTGAAGTAGGTGCGGGCCGTGCCCACCGGAAACCCTTCGGCGATCGCCCGCTCTTTGGCTTGGGGTTCCGTCAGCCCCACAAATCCAATTTCGGGATGGGTAAAAGCAGCGGCGGGGATGCTGTGGTAGTCCACCGTGGCGGGACGGCCACAAATGTTTTCGACCGCCGCAATCCCTTGGGCCGAAGCCGTATGGGCCAACATCATCCGCCCGGTGACATCGCCGATCGCCCAGACGTGGGGGGCGGTCGTCGCCAAGTGTTCGTCCACTTCGATAAACCCGCGGCGGTTGGGGGCAATACCCACCGTTTCCAGTCCCAAATCTTGGCTGACGGGCACCCGGCCGGTGGCCACCAAACAGGCATCCACCTCCACCACCTCCACCACCTCTTTGGTCTTGGCATCCGCCAACTCAATCACCACCGGCGAGCCGGGAATAACCCGTTTGGCCAATGTCCCGGTGTAGGTCTCAATGTCGCGGGGTTGGATCAAAATCCGTTCCGCCTGTTTGGCAATGTCGGGATCGAAGCCGGGCATCAGGTGATCCAATGCTTCAATCATCGTCACTTCGCAGCCCAGGGCTGTATAAATATCGGAAAACTCCAAACCAATGTAGCCGCTGCCGATAATGGCAACCCATTGGGGGAGGCGTTCTAGGGCGATCGCCTGATCGCTGGTGAACACGGTTTGGCCATCTAGTTCAATGCCCGGCGGCACAAAGGGCACCGAGCCCGTGGCCAAAATCACATCGCGGGCCGTCACCCGGCGATCGCCCACCTGCACGGCTTGGGGCCCCGCCAGCCGACCGTGGCCCCGCAGCACTTCAATCCCCAACCGCGCAAAACTTTTGGTGAGGGCTTCCCGTAACTGGGATACGGTCTTGTGGGCGTGTTGGGCAATGGTTTCCCGTTGGAACGAAACCGACTCTACCGCAATACCGAGGGCTTGCAAGCGGTGGCGATCGTGCAATTCCCGCACCTTGCCCGCCGCCGCCAACAGCGCTTTGGAGGGAATGCAGCCCCGATTCACACAGGTGCCGCCCATATCCCCCGACTCGACAATGGCCGTTTTCAGACCGCAAGCCGCCGCATGCAACGCGGCGCCGTGGCCGCCTACACCCGCCCCCACAATCACCAGATCGAAATCAAACGTATCGGTCACGCCAAACCTCTGTATCCCTAGCCCCCCTATTTTGCCACCGGTTTTGCCCTATTCCGACTGGAGCCAACCGGTTACGGTGCGGGCCGCCTGCCGTACCCCCTTGCCCAACGTTTCCAGCCAGGAAGGATGGTGTTCGGGATCGGGGGGAATCTGCGCCATCAAGGCATGAAAGCGATCCAGAAAATCCCGCTCCGCCGGTTGAATCTGGGCATCGGCAAAGAGGGTGTTGGCCACCGCTGCCAGCACAATTTCCCGCTCTTGGGCCGTCGTGCGATCCAAAAACTGCAACAAACGGCGGTTGGTATCGCCTGGGGGCACCGGTGCCGCCAGCAAAGCCTGCAAATCCGGATCGTGGGCCAAATTGTAGCGGCGTAAGAGTTGCTCAAGGTAAGCCACTTCACCGGGGGCCAACGTTCCGTCGAGCCAGGCGGCACCAATGGCAATTTCCAGCAACTGGCGTTGGTGGGGCAGGGGCAGGGGCGAAA
>DMPD01000224.1 GCA_003456125.1 Cyanobacteria bacterium UBA8156
ACAACCTGGTGCAGTACTTCGGGGAGTTGCTGCCAGAATTCCCGGCGATCCAAGACATTGTGGTGAAACGCAACGATGAAATTTCCCTGGCGGAAATTCGGGCCCTCCATCCACGGGCGATCGCCGTGTCGCCGGGGCCGGGGCACCCCACCCAAGCGGGCATTTCGATGGATTTAATCCGGGAGTTGGGGCCCCAAATTCCGTTGTTGGGGGTGTGTTTGGGTCATCAAAGTATTGGGGCGGTCTACGGCGGCACCGTGAACCGGGCCCCCACCCTCATGCACGGCAAAACTTCGGAGATTTACCACCAAGGGGTGGGGGTGTTTGCCGGTTTGCCCAATCCCTTTACCGCTACCCGCTACCACAGCTTGGCGATCGCCCGGGAAACCTGCCCCGAGGTGTTGGAGGTGACGGCCTGGACGGAAGACGGTCTGATCATGGCGGTCAGGCATCGGGATTACCCCCATCTGGAAGGGGTGCAGTTTCATCCCGAAAGCATTTTGACCACCGCCGGCAAAGACCTCCTGCGCAACTTTTTGCAGGGGGCGATCGCCTAAAGTTCATCCCGAACTGGTCACCCTTGGTTTTCTGTTAGGTCGGCAATTGGTGCCAGGCTTGCTCCGGGTCGGGGGCCTGTAACAGCGATCGCCCGATCACCACGTAGGAAGCCCCGGCCGCGATCGCCTGGTGGGGGGTAGCCACCCGTTGTTGATCGCCCCAATCCTCGCCGGGCAACCGGATGCCGGGGGTGATCAAGCAGGCGGTGGGGCCCAACACCCGCCGCAGCCGCGCGACTTCTTGGGGGGCACACACCATTCCCCCCATGCCCGCTTGCCAGGCCTGCCCGGCCAATCGCTCGACCCAATCCGCCAGGGGCAACCCGATGCCCATGTGGGCAAGGGTTTCTGCATCCAGGCTGGTGAGGGCCGTCACCGCCAGCAGGGTGGTGGTCGTTCCGGCAAAGGTTTCTACGGCGGCTTGCAACATGGCGGGGCCGCCACTGGCATGGAGGGTCAGCCAATCCACCTCCAGCGATCGCAATTGCCGACAGGCTCCCGCCACGGTATTCGGAATGTCGTGCAGCTTGACATCCAGAAACACCCGTTTCCCTTGCATTTTGAGTTCCCGGACGATCGCCGGCCCTTCGGCACAAAACAACTCCAGACCCACCTTCCAAGCGGTCACCTGGGGCAAGCGGGCCACCCAAGCCAACGCTTCCTCGCCGGTAGGGACATCCAACGCCACGATCACAGACATGGGCAACCGCCAAAAACTTAAGCAATTTTCCCCCTTTTTTGGTAGCGATGGCCTCCATTTGGCGGACAGGGGTCTTTACGATGGAAAAGCACTGACAAAAAGTACCTATGGCGGCGGACGCGATCGAACTCCGGACTCAGACCCTCGGTCAACAATTCCTGAAGGCAGGCAAAGAAGGGTTTTGGCAGAAATTGCAGGGGGAACTGCGGCTCGACGAAAAGTTGATCGGTTGGGCCATGGGCCACGAAACCCTGCGGGTGCAGTTGTTCCGGGCGATCGATGCGTTGCCATCCCTCACCAGCAAAGCGGAAATTGCCCGCCATTTGCGGGAATACCTCGCCGATGCCGCCCAAGCGGTACCGGGAATGGCCTCCCTCCTGAATTTTGGCACCGACGATCCCCGATCGCCCCAAGCCACCCTAGCGGCCACGACGTTTGAAACGGCCGTCAAAACCCTCGCCCGCCGCTACATTTGCGGGGCTAACCTCGAAGAAGCCCTGAAAACCGTGGAGAACCTGCGGCGCGATCGCTACGGGTTTACGGTGGATTTGCTGGGGGAAGCGGTGGTGAGCGAAACCGAAGCCCGGCGCTATTTGGAGCGGTACTTGGAATTGATGAACGCTTTGGCGACCCGTGCCCAAGGCTGGGGGCCGGTGCCCATTGTGGATGGGGGGCCCCGTCTCCAAGTTTCGGTCAAGCTGAGCGCGTTTTATTCCCGGTTTGACCCCTTGGCCCCCGACACCACCCGCGCCCGCGTGGGCGAACCGGTGCGCGTCCTGTTGCGGGAAGCGGCCCGGTTGGGTTGCGCCGTGCACTTCGATATGGAACAAGCCGCCTACGAAGAATTGACCTTGATGCTGCTCCAAGAAATTCTGCAGGAACCGGAATTTCGCGATCGCGACGATGTGGGGATCACGTTGCAGGGGTACCTGCGTCGCAGCGAGCAGGATTTGCGGGGAGTCCTTGCCTGGGCCCAGGAACGGGGCACGCCCCTCACCGTCCGGCTGGTGAAAGGAGCCTACTGGGATACGGAAACCATCGAAGCCTATCAGCGGGGATGGGAGCAACCGGTTTACAACGAAAAGTCCCACACCGACGGCAATTACGAAACCCTGATTCAACTCCTGCTCGAAAACCATCGGTATTTGTACGCGGCGATTGGCAGCCACAACGCCCGCTCCATTGCCAAGGCGATCGCCCTGGCCGAACAGTACCAAGTACCCCCCCGCGCCTTTGAGGTGCAGGCCTTGTACGGCATGGGGCAAAAATTTCTGAAGCCGGTGGTGGAGATGGGTCACCGGGTACGGGTGTATTGCCCCTACGGCGAGTTGATTCCGGGGATGGCCTACCTGATTCGGCGGCTGTTGGAAAACACCGCCAACACCTCGTTTTTGCGGCAGAGCGATTTGAACGAAGCTTCCCTCGCCCAACTGTTGGCGGCCCCACCCACCCCCGCCG
>DMPD01000360.1 GCA_003456125.1 Cyanobacteria bacterium UBA8156
GTTTTGCTAACGCCCACCCGTCCCTTAAAGCTGGGGCTGACCGCGGCCAAGGCACTGCTGAAAATGGCGCTGGTGCCGCTGCTGTCGGCCCGTACCACCACCCGAATCGGCGCATCCGGCAGGTTCACGCCTCTGTTGCCCGCCGCAATCCGCGGGTCGTTCCAGCGGGTGATTTCGCCCGTGAAAATGGCCGGGAACACCGCCCGCGACAACCGCAGTTGGCGATCGGCGACGCCCGGAATGTTGTAAGCAATGGCTACCGAACCACCTGCCGTCGGTATTTGCAGCACCCCGCTGCCTTCTACCCGAGCGATTTCCGCTGCGCTCATGAAATCATCGGAAGCACCAAAGTCCACCGTCCCGGCCGTGAATTGGCGGATGCCGCCGCCGCTGCCGATGGATTGGTAGTTGACTTGAATCCCGGTCTCTTTCCTGAATTCGTCGAAGTACCGGTTGTAGAGCGGTGCCGGGAAGCTAGCCCCCGCACCGTTCAGGGTCACGCTCTGGGACTTGGCTGCCGGAGCAACGGTAAAGGAAGCCGTCAGGGATACGGTGGCAGTCGCCAGCGTCAAGGCTACCGCGCGGCCCAGGCCGCTTGCCGTTGAAAAGTTCATAGTTGCTTTCGATCCTCTTGCAAAATGGAATTCACACTCGGTGGCAGAGGAGGCAGACACTCCTTACGTCTTTCTATCTTTTCAGCCCCTGCCCCTCTTTGAGGTTAGGATTTGGTTAATTTTCTGTAAAAAAAATAGGGGTTTTGGTGGGATTGACGGCAGGAGGGGAGCCGGGGGGTGCTAGGATGCTGGGCGTTCTCGGGTAGATGACGGGGTTATGCGCACTCATTATTGCGGGCGGGTGGAAGCCACAGACCAAATGGTGACCTTGGCGGGGTGGGTCGATCGCCGCCGGGATCATGGGGGGGTGGTGTTCCTGGATGTGCGCGATCGCACGGGGGTGGTGCAAGTGGTGGCCGATCCCACGGTTTGCCCGACGGTGGCCGAGGTGCGCAACGAGTATGTGGTGCAGGTGGTGGGCACGGTGCGGCCCCGCCCCCCGGAATCCCTCAATCCCAAGTTGGCGACGGGCACCCTGGAGGTGGTGGCGACCGCCCTGGTGGTGTTGAACGGGGTAACCAAGCAATTGCCGTTCCCGGTCAGCGATACGGAGAGTGTGCGGGAAGAGGTGCGGCTCAAACACCGCTATTTGGAAATGCGGGGCGATCGCCTGGCGGGGAATTTGCGGTTGCGGGGCAGATTGGTACAGACGATCCGCCGCTACCTAGAGGATGTGGGGGAGTTTTTGGAAGTGGAAACCCCCATGCTCTGCCGCTCGACGCCGGAGGGGGCCCGCGACTATTTGGTGCCCAGCCGGGTGCATCCGGGGGAGTGGTACGCTTTGCCCCAGTCCCCCCAGTTGTTCAAGCAGTTGTTGATGGTGGGGGGGATCGATCGCTATTACCAGATTGCCCGTTGTTTTCGGGACGAGGATTTGCGGGCCGATCGCCAGCCGGAGTTTACCCAACTCGACATGGAAATGAGTTTTCTGGGGTTGGAAGAAATTCTCCAACTGAACGAGGGGTTGGTGAAGCATGTGTTTCGGGAATTGAAGGGCATAGAGTTGCCGGATTTTCCGCGCCTGACCTATGCCGAGGCGATGGAACGCTACGGGAGCGATCGCCCGGATACGCGGTTTGGGTTGGAGTTGCAAACCGTGAGCGATTTGTTTGCCCAAAGTGCCTTCAAGGTGTTTGCCGGGGCGATCGCCGCCGGGGGCACGGTGAAGGTGTTGGCGGTGCCGGGGGGAGACGCCGCGATTTCCAACACTCGGATCAAGCCGGGAGGAGACCTGGCTAATCTGGTTGCGCAGTACGGGGCTAAGGGATTGGCCTACATGCGGGTGAAGGCAGCCGGGGAAATCGACACCATTGGTGCCCTCAAAGACAGCCTCACGCCGGAAGTGCAGGCGGCATTGTTGGCCCGGACGGGGGCTACCCCCGGCACGTTGTTGTTGTTTGGGGCGGGCCCCACCGCGATCGTGAACGAATCCTTGGGGCGGTTGCGGTTGTTTTTGGGGGAAGAACTGGGGTGGATCGATCGCACCGCATTGAATTTGTTGTGGGTGACGGATTTTCCGATGTTTGCCTGGAACCCGGAAGCCCAGCGGTTGGAGGCGATGCACCACCCGTTTACGTCTCCGCACCCCGACGACTTGGCCCAACCCCTGTCGGTGGCAACCCGGGCTTTGGCCTACGATTTGGTTTGGAACGGCATTGAGTTGGGGGGCGGCTCGCTGCGGATTTACCGCCGGGATGTCCAAGAAAAAGTGTTTGCCGCCATCGGTTTATCGACGGCAGAGGCCCAGGAAAAATTTGGCTTTTTGCTGGAGGCGTTTGAGTATGGCACGCCGCCCCACGGTGGCATTGCCTACGGGTTGGATCGCTGGGCCATGTTGCTGGCGGGGGCCGCTTCCATCCGCGATGTGATGGCGTTCCCGAAGACCCAACAGGCCCGCGATTTGCTGACGGATGCCCCCTCGACGGTGGCCGACCAACAGTTGCGGGAACTGCACGTGCGATCGGCGGTCAAGGGTTAGCCCTGGGAACCGCGCCCAAAGCGGATAGCGTAGACTTCTTCTTCTTTCGCGGTTTCGATTTCCAAATCGGAGAGCGGGTAGGAAACGCACAGCAAAACATAGCCCTTGGCATCAAGTTCGGCCCCCATGCCGCCGCTGCCCATGCCCCGACTCTGATCGCCGCGTCCTTGCCGCAGTCTCGCGGCACACGTGGTGCACACCCCCGCTCGACAGCAAGCTTACACATCGAGCTAC
>DMPD01000348.1 GCA_003456125.1 Cyanobacteria bacterium UBA8156
GCCAAGTAACTTTGCTGTGGCCCGCTTGCCGGCGATCGAAGGCAAACCCCACCTCCGTCACCCGCTCGATCCGCCCCCTCCCCATTACCTCCAGCAGGATTTTGTAGCCCACCGGCGACAACGGACAATCGGCGATCGCGGCCCGCCGCACCACGAACAAACCGCTCATGGGATCGGACAACCGGCCCGAAATTTCCGGAATCCAGAGCAACGCCAGACGCATCGCCCCCGCCGACAAAAACAACCGGAGGGCGCTCCAGTCCCCCGTGGAGCCGCCGCCCACATACCGGCTGCCCACCGCCAAATCGGCCCCCTCTTGCATTTTGGTCAAAAGGGCCAGGAGGGTTTCCGGGGGATGTTGACCATCCCCGTCGATCGCCCCGAGGAGGGCACCCCGGGCCTGCTGCCAGCCGCAGATCACCGCCGTGGCCAAACCCCGTTCCTGTTGCCGACGAATCAACTGTACCGCCGGCAGTTCCCCCTGGAGGGCTGCCACTGCTTCCCAGGTGCCGTCGGGACTGTCGTCATCCACCACCAAGACTTCGTATTTTTCGGGATATTCCCGGGACAACACCGCGCAAGTGCGGCGCAAAAACGCTTCGATGTTGGCACGTTCGTTGTAAGTGGGCACCACCAACGAGAACAGCAAATCCGTGGGGCCCGCAGGTACACTAGGCACAGGTAAATGGGACAACAGTGAGCCCTATCTTACGCGCATACCGCCCCCATCCCCCGACTCCGTGCGATCGCTGTGCGTTTTACGCGCGGAGCCCGTTCCTGTGCTGCGCACCGCACCCCGGTGGGCCGTCGGTTTTGCCCTGTCCCGACTTTGAGAGCAGCGATCTGTGGCAACCGGAAGACCTCAGCCCCTACGACGAGGTTTTTCGGGACTGGTATCGTCAGCATCCCCTGTTTACCGGCCGCTGTCCCGATTGCCGTACCCCTTTTCCCCGTCACCGGTTGCCCCCCCGGCGCTGGAGCTGCCGCGTTTGCGGTTGGTCGGAAGCCGATGAATATGGCGAGTCGGGTTGACCTAGCCACGCGGGGGAACCCAGCCCATCTGCATGGCCAAAAGCACCGCTTGGGTGCGATCGCGCACCTCCAGTTTTTGCAGAATCGCGTGGACATGGACACGCACCGTACCGGACGCAATGTAGAGGGTCTCGGCGATTTCTTGGTTGCTTTGCCCAGCAGCCATCAACACCAGAATCTCTTGCTCCCGCTTGGTGAGGGGGGTCGGTGGTTCGGTAGTAGCTGGCCGAAAGGCCGCCCGAATGGCTTGGGAGGCCATCGCATCCCACCAAGTAGCCCCCGCGGCCACCGAGCGAATCGCCAGCACCAGCGCCTCGGCGGCAATGCCCTTAACGCAGTAACCTTGGGCCTGCGCTTCCATCAAATGGGCAATCAGGGCAGGCCGGTTGTGGGAGGTGAGAACCAGCACCGGCAGATTGGGTTGCTGCTGTTTGATTTGGCGGCAGGCCTCGATTCCCCCAACCCCCGGCAGACCAATGTCCAGAATCACCACATCAAAGGAGCGTTGTCTGACCAGGGCGATCGCCGTCTCCCCGTCCTCGGCTTCGGCCGTAACCCGCAGCATCGGCTCCTGTTGCAACCGGGTGGACAGCCCCAAACGGAACAACTCATCATCCTCGACCAGGAGAATGTGGATGGTCTGGTCGGTCATCGCAAGGGAGTCCCAGCTATCATCCGGTTATTATTATCTACCACGGGCGACCGGAGGGGCAGCCGAAAGGTAAACACAGCCCCCTTGGGCTGGCGTGATGCGGCCCAAATGGTTCCGCCATGGGCCTTGACGATCTGACGGCTGAGATAGAGACCCAGACCGGTGCCCTTGGTCTGGCGATCGCTGTGGCCCTGGTAAAACCGTTCAAATAGATGGGCTATTTCCTCGGCAGCGATGCCCTGCCCCTGGTCGAGAACCTGCACCAAGCAATCCCCGCCCTTAGGGCAGACCACGACTTCTACCAGACTCCCCCGTGGGGAATGGTGAATGGCATTGGCCATGAGGTTGCTCAGTACACGCTGGAGTTGTAACCCATCGGCCTTCACCCAGCAGGGCTGACGAAAGTCTGACTCCCCCTGGTGCAAACGAATATGGACTTGACGGGAGGCCGCCAGCGCCGTAAACGCTACGATCGTTTCTTCTGCCAAAGCCATCACATCCACATCCGTCAGGTGGAGGCACAGTCCCTCGCTGTCGTTGCGGTAAACATCCATAAGGGTTTCCACCAGTTGCAGGGTGGTCTGGTGACTGCGGATCATGATGGCGATCGTCCGCCGCTGAGCCGAGGTAATGGCCCCAAACTGCTGGGCATCAAAGGCGTGGAGGGTTTCGATCGCCCCCAGCAGCGGTGTTTTCAAGTCATGGGTCAATGTGGATACAAAGTCTTCGCGCATCCGGGCTAGCTGAGCCTGAGCCAGAATTTGGGCATGCTGATGGGCGATCGCCTGTTCATAACTCTGGATGCGATCGCTCAGCCACCCGGTTACCGCCAGCGCCAGCACCGCGATCGCCCGATTGGCCACCGTCACCGTGGCGATCGCCTCCCGTCCGGGAATGAACAGGTTGAGCAGGGTCAGAACCATGGCGATCGTGGTCACCCAGCGCGTTGCCCTCCGTCCCAGTTGCCCATGAACCAGCAACACGGCCCCAATGTACAGGTAGCCAAACACATAGGGAGGCGGTGTGCTGTATTCCACCAGAATCACCACCCCAAAGAGGGCAACAATCTGTCCGTGGATGGGTTGCCAATGGGAGATAAGGCGGCGCATAGAGCAAAAAAAGAAGATAGAAGCCAGCGATCGCCCAAGTCTGCGGTTTATTCTAGGCTTTGTCACGCCAAAACAGCAAGTTTATACCCAATGATATAGAGGCTGCACATTTATCTAAACACCTTCTATACGCGCCAGCTAAATCCATAGATATAAATTTCGATTCAAAGCTTTTCTATGCCTTGATTTTCGGCAAATCCTTCCACAAAATAGCTCCAGGAAAAAGCCAAATTGGATTTGATTCCTAGATAGTCGATAGGTGGTCGATGATTCCTCGATAGATGTGCGGCTGACAAAAACGCTTTCCCCACAAGCTTTTGATTGACCGAGATGGGGTTCTTCCAAGTACTTTTTGGTGTTGCTGGATATCCATAGACTCTATGCTGCAAGGATTTTTTCAGATCATTCTGGTCCTGATGGTGTTGCTCGCAGTGGCGCCTCTGCTAGGGCGTTACATGGCTCAGGTTTTTCTGGGGGAGAGCACCTGGCTAGATCGGTTCATTGCTCCGGTAGAGCGTGTAATTTTTGCGGGGTCGGGGGTGCTCCACAGACGCCCGATGACCGGCGGGCAATACGTTCGCGCCGTGCTGGTTAGCAACTTGGTGATGGTCGTGATGGTCTACGCCATCTTTATGCTCCAGGAGGCACTGCCTCTTAACCCGACGGCGTTACCTGCCCCAAGCTGGCACCTGAGCCTGCACACCGCCATTTCCTTTACCACCAACACTGACCAGCAGCACTATTCCGGCGAAACCACCTTTAGCTACTTCAGCCAGGTGGGGGCGCTGGGTTTTTTGATGTTTACCTCGGCGGCGACGGGGCTGGCGGTGGCGATCGCCTTTATTCGCGGATTGACGGGGCAGCCCCTGGGCAATTTCTATGCCGATCTAACCGTTTCGATCACCCGGATTTTGCTGCCGATTTCGGTGGTGGGTGCGATCGCCCTGCTGATCGCCGGGGTACCCGAGACCTTTGCTGGCCCAGCCCAAGCCACCACCCTAGAGGGAGCCACCCAGTTCATTGCCCGTGGCCCAGTCGCCCACTTTGAAATCATCAAACAACTGGGGGAAAACGGCGGCGGTTTCTTTGGCATCAACTCCGCCCATCCCTTCGAGAACCCCAACAACTTCACCAACCTGCTGGAAACCGTAATCATGCTGGTGATTCCTGCCGGGCTAATTCTCACCTACGGGTATATGGCCGGCAACCCCAAGCAGGGCTGGCTGCTCTTCTGGATGGTGTTTACTGTTTTTGTCACCTTTATTGCCATTGCCGCCGTGGGCGAATACCAGGGCAACCCTCTGGTCAATCAGGTGCTTGGCGGCCCCCAGCCCAACTTGGAGGGCAAAGAAGTTCGCTTTGGCCCATTCTTAACCGCTCTCTGGGCCGTTGCCACCACCGGCACCATGTGCGGCGCAGTCAATGGCATGCACGATTCGCTAATGCCCGCGGGCGGCTTTGTCACCCTCTCCAACCTGTTTTTGCAGATCGTCTGGGGTGGCCAGGGCACCGGCACCGCCTACCTGTTTGTGTTTCTGATCCTCACCGTCTTCCTCACCGGGCTAATGGTGGGGCGCACGCCCGAATTTCTGGGCCGCAAAATCGAAAAGCGCGAAATTGTCCTCGCCAGCCTGATTCTGCTCATCCACCCCATCGCCATTCTGATTCCCACCGCCATTACAATGGCCTTCCCGGAAACCCTCTCGGGCATTAGCAACCCCGGCTTCCACGGGATTTCCCAGGTGGTCTATGAGTACGCCTCCGCTGCGGCCAATAATGGCTCCGGCTTTGAGGGTTTGGGCGACAACACCCTCTGGTGGAACCTCAGCGCCAGTTTTTCTATTCTAGCCGGGCGATACGCGCCCCTGGTCGCCCTGGTGTTTCTGGCGGACGGTATGGCCCGCAAACAACCCATCCCGG
>DMPD01000091.1 GCA_003456125.1 Cyanobacteria bacterium UBA8156
TCTACCGGACGTTGGGGGTGCCAGGTTGTGTGGTGGGCGATCGCCTGGCGACCCATCGCCTAATGACCCGCAACGGCCCGCTGCAAGTGATTACCGTCCCGTGGTTGACCCGCTCGGCGTTGGTGACCCGACCGGAAACCGAAGGGCTGACGGCGGCCGAGATCGATCGGTTGTTGCAGGAGCGCTTGGCCCTGGCGGTGACCGGCGAAATCCGGCAATGCGATCCCGCAATCCCTACCGTGCTGTTGGTGCACGCCACCGTGGATACCGCCACCTACGGGGCCGAGCGGTTGCTGGCGGCGGGGCGGGGTTTTACGGTGCCGTTGGCGGTGCTGTCCCAACCGGAGGTGGACTACGTGGCGATGGGACACATCCACAAACACCAGATTTTGGGCGATCGCCCGCCGGTGGTCTACCCAGGCAGTTTGGAACGGGTAGACTTTGGCGAGGAAAACGAAGCCAAGGGCTATTGTTGGGTGCGGTTGCAGCGCGGCCACGCCGAAGTGGAATTTTGCCCGCTACCGGCCCGCACGTTTTGCACCCTGCGGCTGGACTTGACCGGGGTTAGCGACCCCCAAGGGGCCCTGTTGCAGGCGATCGCCCAGGAAAACCTCGCCGAAGCGATTGTGCGGGTGCTGTACCGGATCGATGGGGCAGGCTTAACCCAGATTGTCGAATCGGAAATTCATCAAGCCCTGGCGATCGCCCATAGCTACACCCTGGTGCCAGAGGTGGTGACCCCCCAAACCCGCCGCCATTTGCCCAAGTTCGGCCAGAGTCTGGAACCCTTAGCTCTGCTGGAAATGTACATCACAGAACGCGAAGACCTGCAACCGTGGCAATCAGACCTCTTGACGGCGGCCCAAGCCTTGATGGACGAAGCCAACCGCCAATTGTCGATCGCCCCCTAGCCCGGGATGGGATAATTGCTCAAAAACAACTCACGGCCGCGCTCAGCTTTGGCTTGCTTGTAGTTGTTCATACCGTATTGCAGCTCCCATTCGTAACAGTAGGCAAAGGCGAAGCTTTCCCGTACTTCGGGACAGTCGTCGTAGGTGATCAGCCATCGGTGGGGACAGGCCGCCATCTCCTGGGCAAACCGTTGGTGATCGAAGCCGGTGTGCAAATCCCCCTGGCGACCGTACAACCGGGAATGGGTTTTGCTCAAATACGGCGGGTCGAGAAACACAAACACATTGTCGCCCGGAGCCTGCAACAACTCCCGGTAATCGCCGTGGGTGATGCGGGTTTGCGGGAGCCACCCGGTCAAATCCGCCAAACGCTGGATGGACGAGGTCGTAAACCGGGTCGCAAACGAGGCTTGGGAGTAGCCCCCGCTTTCAATCGTGCCGGAAAACGTGATGCGATTGAGGACAAAAAACCGCACGGCCCGCGCAAGGGGGGCCAGGGTTTCGGGATTCACAGCAGCCAACTCGGCAAACAAAGCCCGGCCGTCTTGGGTCTCGCCGTGAATTTGTTGCACGCGCTGCACCAGGGCCGATAAATCGGCTTGCACACAGTGCCAAAACCAGTACAGCTCTGGATTGAGGTCATTGATCCAACACGACAAATGGGGTTGCTGCCCCAAAACCGCCAAAAAGACCGAGCCGCCCCCCACAAAGGGTTCCCGCAATTCTTGAAAATCGGTCGGAAAACAGCGAAGAATCCGGGCGATCGCCTTTTGCTTGCCACCGGGATACCGCAACGGACTGCGTGGCATTTCCTCAGTACAGACGCTCCAGAATAAAATCCGTCAAACCCAACAACGAATCTTTGCAGGGGGATGCCGGCAACCAAACCAGCGCCTCCGCCGCCAACCGACTGTGGGAGCGGGCCAACTCCCGCGATCGCTCGATGCCACCGCTGCGCCGTACCCGCTCCAGGGCAAAGGCCATATCTTCCGGGGTCGTCAACCCTTCGCCAATGCGGGCCGCCAATTCCGCATCGTCCACCAAAGCATACAACACCGGAGCCGTGAGGTTCCCTTGCTTCAAATCGGAACCAGCCGGCTTGCCCAAACTCTCCGTGGAGCCCGTAAAGTCCAAAATGTCGTCCACAATCTGGAAAGCAATCCCAAAATGCTTGCCAAACTCGTACAGGCGCTCGCACTGGATTTGGGGCAAATCGCTCAGCACCGCCGCCGCCTTCACGCTCCCAGCCATCAACGAAGCGGTTTTGTAAAAACTCTTCTGGAGGTAGTCTTCAAACGTCAGGGTGGGGTCGTAGGCCGTCAAACTTTGCAGGATTTCCCCCTCCGCAAAATCGGCAATCACCCGGGCCAACAGTTTCACCACCTCCAGGTTATCCAGGTTCGCCAAATACCAAGAGGATTGGGCAAACAGAAAATCTCCGGCCAACACCGCCACCCGGTTGCCAAAATGGTGGTTCACCGTAGGCAGATTCCGGCGCACCTCCGCCTCATCGATCACATCGTCGTGCACCAAACTGGCCGTGTGGATCATCTCCGTAATCTCCGCCAACCGGCCGTGGCGTGGGGTAATGTCTCCCCCCGGCATGGTCGCCCGGGCTGCCAAAAACACCAGGGCCGGCCGCAACCCCTTGCCCTTGCCCTCAAACAAATGCTCGGCCGCCGCATACAGGATGGGATGCTTGGCCCCAATCAGGTTTTTCAAGTTGGCCGTCAGACCACGCAAATCCTCGCGCACGGGCGCAAAGTAATCGGCAACGGGTGTCATGGAGGCAGATTGCACAATATCCGATCCTTACCTTAAGGGTTTTTACATAACTTCATATTAGTTCAGAAACGGGGTATTCGGCCCCGACGGCGCCGTTGCCCCCATTCCAACTTGCGGTACACTAAACCAAACAAGAGTTTACAAAACTGCGTAAACTTCTGTGAAGCCGCCGCTGCTGGTATGCCTTGGCCTAATTTGGGATTGGGCGTTTGGTCTAGCTGTGGGTTTTTCTGTTCAGTCAATTTCTGACGAACTCCCTCCGAGGAACGATGCCCAAAATCCTGATTGTTGACGACGACCTCCTGATTGCGGACATGATTACGCTGAACCTGGAGCAGGTGGGGTACACCGTCGAGCGGGCGGGTGACGGAATCCGCGGGCAGGCGTTGGCGATTCAGGGTCAGCCGGATTTGATTGTGTTGGATTTGATGCTGCCGAAGGTGGACGGGTTTACGGTGTGCCAACGGTTGCGGCGGGACGAGCGCACCAAGGATATCCCCATTTTGATGTTGACGGCGATGGGGCAAACCCAGAGCAAGGTGGATGGGTTTAGTGCTGGGGCGGACGACTACCTCACCAAGCCCTTTGAGATTGAGGAGATGATTGCCCGGATTCGGGCGCTGTTGCGGCGCACCAACCGCATTCCCACGCCGGCGAAGTACAACGAGATTTTGAGCTACAGTTGCCTGACGCTGATCCCGGAACGGTTTGAGGCGGTGTGGGGCGGCCAAACCGTGAAGCTCACCCATTTGGAATTTGAGTTGTTGCACTGTTTGTTGCAGCGCCATGGGCAGACCGTATCCCCCAGTGATATTTTGCAAGAGGTTTGGGGTTACGAACCCAATGACGACATTGAAACCATTCGGGTGCACATCCGCCACCTGCGCACGAAGTTGGAACCCGATCCCCGGCGGCCCCGCTTCATCAAAACGGTGTACGGGGCGGGCTATTGCCTGGAGTTGCCGGTGCCAGGGGAATCGAGTCTGGAGCTGGCGGGGGAGCAAAACGGGAAGATCTGAGAACCTCCTCCCAGAACGGGAGCGGGGGAGCAAGAAGGATTTAGCGAGGGGGCTCGGGTAGGGCCCCAACCCAGGCTTGCAGCCATTGGGCGTAGGGGGGGTGCACGTCTTGGGCGGCGATCGCCAGGATTTGGGGGGTGGTGTAGGGGTGCAGTTCTTGGAGGCGTTGGGCCAGGGCGGGGTAGGTACCGGCGGTGGTTTTCAACAAAAGCAGGACTTCGGTCTCTTCTTGCAGTTGGTTTTCCCAGACATAGATGGTGGTCATGGGGGGCAATACCTGGGCGCAGGCGGCCAGGTGTGCGTGCACGAGGGTACGGGCGATCGCCTGGGCGGTGGGGACATCGGGCAAGGTGGTGAGCACCACCCACAGACGGGTGGGTAAACCTACGGGTAGATCTTGGGGGGGCATGGGGCTTAGGCGCTTTGGGCTAATTCTTGCAAGAGGGTGGCGGTGTGGGAGGTGCCGAGGCGGGTGGCGCCGGCGGCCAGCAGTTCCAGGGCGAAGTTCAGGCTCCGAATGCCGCCGGCGGCTTTGATGGGGATGCGGCCTTGGCTGAGGCGCACCAATTGCTGGACTTGGGCGACGGTGACGGGGCCGCTCCAACCGGTGCCGGTTTTGAGGCAGGCCACCCCCGCATCCAGGGCGATCGCCACGGCCTGCTCCACTTCGGCAGCGCTGAGCAGGGGCAATTCCAGGATCGCTTTGACGGGTTGGCCCGCCGCTTCGACGATCGCCGCCAATTCTTGGTACACCCCCTCGGTATTGCCTTCCCGGAGCCAAGCCAGGTTGATTGTCACATCCAGTTCGGTGGCCCCCCGATCCACCGCTTCGGCGGCTTCGTAACGCTTGACTTCGGAGGTGTGGGCGCCGCTGGGAAACCCGATGACGGTGGCCACCTTGGGGGCTTTGCGGTGCAACCGCTCGGCGGCCAAAGGCACCCATAGGGGATACACACACACCGCGGCACAACCCCAGCGATCGGCTTCGTCGCAGAGGGCGGCCACCCGTTCCCGGCCGGCTTGGCGATCGAGCAAGGTGTGATCGAGGTGGGGCGCCAAATCGGGTAGTCGTTCGCTCACGATTC
>DMPD01000163.1 GCA_003456125.1 Cyanobacteria bacterium UBA8156
CCAACAACAAGCCGCGCAGGAGCGGCAACGGGCCGAGCAACTCGCCGCCCAATTGCGGGCTTTGGGGATTGACCCCGACCGGGTCTAAAATGGGGTGCCCTCAACCCCAACCAGGCTATGTTTGATGCCGTTGTTGATTTTGCTGCCGTCCGCCACCTGATTTGGGATTTGGGGGGAGTGCTCTACCAACTGGACTTTCCGCGGTTTGAGCAGGAAATGCGGGCTTTGGAATCGGGCCAGGGCGATCGCCCGTTTTGGTACCACACCACCTCCCAGCCCGAACTTTTTTCCCAGTATGAACGGGGGGAACTTCCTACCGCAGAATTTCGGCAAGCCCTGCGCCAGCAATTTGCCATGGCCGCCACCGATGCCGAATTCGATCGCGCCTGGAACTCGATTTTGGTGGGGGTGTTTCCCGATCGCCTGGACGTTTTGACCCAACTGCACGCCCAAAACCACCGGATGGCGGTGCTCAGCAACATCAATGAGTTGCATTTGTCCCACCTGGCGACAGAATGTGCGCCCTTGTTTCACCTGTGCGATCGCTGCTTCTTCTCCTTTCGGATGGGCTGTCGCAAACCGGAACCGGAAATTTTCCAGAAAGTCCTGCAGGAAACCGGATTTCCCCAGGATCGGGCCACCCTGTTTGTGGATGATTCGCCCCAGAACGTCGAAGCGGCGATCGCCTTGGGGTTGCAGGGGTTGTGGCTTGAGCGGTCCGACTGGTTTGGGGAATTGGCCATCGGGTTGGGGGCAGAAATCGGAAGAAAAACGGTACCTTCGGTGTTAAGGTGAGAAGCGGTATTTCCGAATCCCTACGCAAGCGAGCAGCGAGCATGGTCACCGCAGAACAAACACAAACCAATGTCGGCAGTAACGTCGGCAGTAACGTCGGTCGGGTTATCCAGGTTATTGGCCCCGTCGTGGACATGGAATTTCCGGAGGGCAAGCTCCCCGAAATTTACAACGCTCTGAAAATTACCGCCACCAACGCCGCGGGTATGGAGGTTAACGTAACCTGCGAGGTGCAGCAACTGTTGGGCGGCAACCAAGTCCGGGCCGTGGCCATGAGCAGCACCGATGGCATTGTGCGCGGCATGGCCGCGGTGGACACCGGCGCCGCCATTAGCGTCCCCGTGGGCAAAGTGACCCTGGGTCGGATTTTCAACGTGCTGGGGGAACCCGTAGACGAAGCAGGGCCCGTCGAAGCCCAAGAGCGATCGCCCATTCACCGCGGCGCCCCGGCCTTCATGGATTTGTCCACCAAGCCGGAAATTTTTGAAACCGGCATCAAAGTCATCGATTTGTTGGCTCCTTACCGGAAGGGCGGCAAAATCGGACTGTTTGGCGGTGCCGGCGTGGGCAAAACCGTATTGATTCAAGAATTGATCAACAACATTGCCAAAAAACACTCTGGGGTATCGGTGTTCGGCGGCGTGGGCGAGCGCACCCGCGAGGGGAACGACCTCTACAACGAATTCAAAGAATCCGGGGTGTTGGGTCAGGTGGCCCTGGTCTACGGTCAGATGAACGAACCGCCCGGCGCCCGGATGCGGGTGGGTCTGTCGGCCTTGACCATGGCGGAATACTTCCGGGATGTGCAAAAACAGGACGTGTTGTTGTTCATTGACAACATTTTCCGGTTTGTGCAAGCGGGCTCCGAAGTGTCGGCGTTGTTGGGACGGATGCCTTCGGCCGTGGGGTATCAACCCACCCTGGGCACCGACATGGGCGACCTGCAAGAGCGGATCACCAGCACCACCGAAGGCTCGATCACCTCGGTGCAAGCGGTGTACGTGCCCGCCGATGACTTGACCGATCCGGCTCCAGCCACCACCTTTGCCCACTTGGATGCCACCACCGTGTTGTCCCGTTCCTTGGCCTCGAAGGGGATTTATCCGGCGGTCGATCCGCTGGATTCCACTTCGACGATGTTGCAGCCGGGCATCGTGACCCAAGAGCACTACCGGGTGGCGCGATCGGTGCAAAAGACTTTGCAGCGGTACAAAGAACTGCAGGACATCATCGCGATTTTGGGTCTGGACGAACTGTCGGAAGACGACAAAATCACGGTGGCCCGGGCCCGCAAACTGGAGCGGTTCCTGTCGCAGCCCTTCTTTGTGGCGGAAATCTTCACCGGTTCGCCGGGCAAATACGTGACCTTGGAAGAAAGCATCAAGGGCTTCGACACGATTTTGTCGGGTGAGCTGGACGATCTGCCGGAACAGGCGTTCTACCTGGTGGGCAACATCGAAGAAGCCAAAGAAAAAGCCGAGAAGATTCGCGCCTCTGCGAAGTAAGCCCCGCCTTGTCTCCTTCCCTCTTTGGGGAGGGAGACAAGAAATCTGTGCTCTTTTTTTAGCTGTATTGGGGGAACCGATGGGTTTGTCGTTGAAAGTGATTTCACCCGATCGCACGGTGGTGGATGCGGAGACCGACGAGGTTATCTTGCCGAGCACCACGGGGCAATTGGGGATTTTGACCGATCACGCGCCGTTGATGAGTGCGTTGGAGACGGGGGTCTTGCGGTACCGTCAGAACAACGCTTGGCAAACCGTGGCTTTGATGGGCGGTTTTGTGGAAGTGGAAGCCAACGAGGCGATCGTGTTGGTGACGCAGGCGGAGTTGGGTTCGGAAATCGATCCGACGAAGGCCCGGGTAGAGTTGGAGGCGGCCGAAAAACACCTGGCCACGGTGAAGCTTGAGGATCGACAAGAGATGATCCGAGCCAAGCAGAATGTGCGGCGGGCGCGGGCCCGGGTGCAAGCGACCACGGCGGTTTAATGCGATCGCAACCGGCGGAATGGGCTCCCCATTGTGGAGTCTGGACGGCTTTCCCGTGGGATGCCCAGGAATGGGGCGAAGAATTGGCCGCTGCCCAACAAGAGGTGGCGGTTTTTGTGCGGGAATTGTCGCGATGGGAGCCGGTGCATTTGCTGGTGATGCCGACCGTAGCCGATTTGGCGCGATCGCAGATTGGCGAACGGTTGCGGCATCCGGTGCATTACGAAGGTATCCCCTACGGCGACATTTGGTTGCGGGATACGGGGCCGCTCTTTGTCCAAGCCGGGACAGATTGGCAGGCGATTCGATTTGGCTGGAACGGTTGGGGACGCAAATATCTACTGGTCTACGATGAGACGGTGGGGGCGGCGATCGCCCGAAATACCGACACGCCATTGTCAGAACATCCCTTGGTGGTAGAGGGGGGAGCCGTGGAAACCGATGGGTTGGGGACGTATCTCACCACCGAGCGGTGTTTGTTGGGGGGCGATCGCAACCCCGGTTGGACGCGATCGCAAGTGGAAGCGGTTTTGGCCGAATACTTGGGGGCACAGCGGGTAGTGTGGTTGACAGGCAGCCTGCACAACGATCACACCGATGGCCATATCGATACGCTGGCAAGGTTTGTGTCCCCCAGTCTGGTTTTGTGTGCTCAGGGTGAGGCCGACGATCCAAACCAAGAGACCCTGGTTCGTGTGGCTCAGCAGTTGGAGAACTGCCCTGGTTTTACCGTGCAGACCGTGCCATCGCCCGGAACGGTTACCCACAATGGCCGGTTGTTGCCGGCCAGCTACTTGAATTTTTACATTGCCAATGGGGCCGTGCTGGTGCCCACCTACGGCAGCGATCGCGACAAAGCGGCGGTAGCGGCCATCCAGACCTGTTTTCCCGATCGCCAAGCCGTGGGTCTTTCCGCCAAAGCCATTCTCACCGGCGGCGGCGCGTTTCACTGCATCACCCAACAGCAACCGGTGGTTTAAGGCTCCCTTATCCTATCTGTTAAAGTGTCACAAAACTTACTACCTATCAAGGAAGAGGCGATATCCTGAATCAGTGGCTTGTAAATTTCATCGCTCATTGAACTTCACTGGAATTGAACTATGGATTGGCAGTCTCGAATTACCCTGAGTCCAGATATTTTAGCTGGTAAGCCTATTATTAAAGGAACGCGAATCGCGGTTGAGTTTATCA
>DMPD01000059.1 GCA_003456125.1 Cyanobacteria bacterium UBA8156
CGGACTCGGCCAATCTTGGGGGCCGAGTTCCCACCGCACCAGGGACAGGGCCGCCGCCGGTATGCTGCCGATCGCCAGGGCCATCAGCCAGCGCTGGGGGGAAACCACCCGGCGGGCGATCCCATACACCAGCAAAAACGGCCACAGGTTGAGCAGCCCCACCACCGACCAGAGGCGATCGCCCCCCTGCCAAGCGGTAGCCGTACACCACAGACCCCAGAGCGTCCAGCCCCAACCCAGGGGCCAGCCTTGACCCCAGCCGGTAACCAAAAGGGCGATCCCCCCCAGGGCTGTGACCACACTGTTGAGGGGCAAAATCGCCAGCAAGCCGGCCCACCGGTCAGGCACCGGCCCGCGGCGATCCCAAAGCGGTAAGCCAAGTCCAGCCCACCCGGGCCCGGTGGGGGGGGGTTGGCATCCGGAATAGGTAAGCCCCCCGCCGCACCACATCGGCCCAGGCGCCGGCCCCGTGCAGGTTCCCCCAGGTGGTCAAACTGGCGACCCCTTTGCCCAAGCTCAAAAACTCGCCGAGGGGCACGTAGCGAAAGTCCACCAGCGGCTGACCGGCGATCGCCCGCCAAAGGTTCCAGGCGCAGTATTGGGCTTGCTGAATGGCCACTTGGGCCGTGGCCGGTTGGCCGGTATTGTCGGTGGCCCCATCCCCCAACGCAAAAACGGTGGGCTGGCCCGCCACCCGCAAGGTGGGCTCGATGTGGAGGCGATCGCCCACCTTGGGTAAATCCAGGTCTTGCAACAGTTGGGGGGCCCGGTTGCCCACGGTCCACAGCACCAAATCCGTGGGCAGGGTGTCGGTGCCCTGGCCGTAGTCCAACACGATTTCATCGGGGCGCACTTCGATGACCTGGGTCCCCAAATCCCGCCAGACGTTGCGTTGATCCAGCGCTTTGACCGCCGCCTCCCGATTGGCCGGCAATCCCCGCATTAACAAACTGCGGTTGCGATCGAGGATGCGCACCCGACCCCGTTCCCCCAGGCGATCGGCCAATTTGCAGGCCAGTTCAATGCCGCTGGCCCCCCCACCCACAATGCACACCCGAATTTTTTCCCGTTGGGATTGCTCCAATTCCGTCAATTTTTGATGTAAGCACCGAGCATCCGCCAATGTCCGAAAGGGCAGGGCGTATTCCCGGGCCCCTGGTACCGCCAAGGGGGTTTCGCAGCCGGTGGCCAACACCAGATAATCCCAGTTCAAGCGTCGGCCGTCTGCCAAGCGGAGGTGTTGGGAGTCCGTTTCCACCGCCGTGACTTCGCTTTGCACAAACAGGACGTTGGTACCCCGCAGCAAATCCATGTATTCTGGGGCCACCTCCCATTCCGGTAGCTCCTCCGTCACCACTTCGTAGAGCAACGGCGAAAATACAAAACGGTCGTTGCGTTCCAGCAACACAACTTCTGGGCGCTGTCGCCAAGGCAGACGGGACAGGTGCAAGGCCGTATACAAGCCGCCGAAGCCACCGCCAACAATACCAATCTGGGTCACGGTTTTTGCACGAAACTATCTTTAGGTTAGCCTAGCCCCATGTCGAAAGAAGCTGCGATTTTGATCGGTTCGGTGCTGATTACGGCTGGGGTGACAGGCGGCGGCTTCTGGTGGCTGTCGCGGCAGGTGGGGGGTACCGCCGCGATCAGCCAAGGCGAAACCCTGATCTTGACAACCGATCGCAACCCCAACAAGGAACGGGCTGCCGCCGCCGTGGCCCAGGGCCAATACCCCCAGGCGATCGCCGCCTGGGAAGCCTCCCTCCAGCAAAACCCCAACGATCCCGAAGCGGTGATTTTTGCCAACAATGCCCGGCTGGCGGGGGGCGTGATCCCCACCTTGGCGGTGGTGGTGCCGGCCACGACAGCGACCACCGCCGCCCGCGAACTGTTGCGGGGGGTGGCCCAAGCCCAACAGGAACTCAATGCCAATAGTCGCCTGCCCTTTCGGGTGGCGATCGCCAACGACGAAAACAAACCGGATTTGGCCAAAGCGGTCGCCGCGCAGTTGGTGCAGGACAGTACGGTGTTGGGGGTAATCGGGCATTTCGGCAGCGAGGCCAGTTTGGCCGCTGCCCCGATCTACACCCAAGCCCAACTCCCCATGATTTCCGCCACCAGCACCTCCACCCAGCTTTCGACGGCGGGGTCAGCGGTTTTGCGGACGGTTCCCAGCGATCGCTTTACGGCGGAAGCTTTGGCCCGCTACGCTTTGAATACCCTCAAACGGCGGCGGGCGTTGGTTTTGTTCAACGCCGACAGCGCCTACAGCCAATCCCTGAAGACGGAGTTCACGACGGCCCTGGCGGCCAGCGGCGGTCAGGCGCTAGGGGAAATCAACCTGGCGGCCCCGGACTTTCAAGGCTCTGCCGTGCCAGCCCAAGCCCAGCGTTTGGGGGCAGACTTCTTGGTGCTGCTGCCCAATACCGCGACGTTGGAGCCGGCCTTGACCGCGGCGATCGCCAATGCCCAGGGCCCCCGGTTGCCGGTGGTGGGGGGCGACAGCGTTTACAATCCCAAAACCTTGGAAATTGGAGGAGCCGCGGCGCGGGATTTGGTGGTGGCGGTGCCCTGGCACATCGATGCTGACCCCACAGCCCGCTTTGTCGAGTCTTCGCGGCGGCAATGGCGGGGGGACGTGAACTGGCGTACCGCCCTGGCCTACGATGCCGTGCAGGCTTGGCATACCGCCCTGGGCTTGACGTTGCCCCCCACCCGCAGCGGTTTGGTCGCCACCCTGCGCACTCCAGGATTTCAAGCCGTGGGGGCTACCGGCCTCGTGCGCTTTTTGCCCTCCGGCGATCGCAACCGCCCGATGCAGTTGGTGCGGGTGGTGCCGGGGAACCGCTCCGGCTTTGGGTTCGATTTTGTGCCCGTGCCCTAAAATCCACCCGATTTGGGTATGCTTCCCATAGTGTGCAGGCAGGGAATGCCATGCTAAACAACCCCCAATGCGATCGCCAACAACAATGGCGAGAGGCGATCCCCCCCTCACACCGCATTCCCCGAGCGACCAAGGCGGAATTTTACGAAAAATACTACTTGGTGCAGCAACCCTGTGTACTGACCGACTTGGAGCCGTCTGGGTGGCATCCCGTACACCCGAGGGGGTAATGGGCGATCGCCGCCATCCCTTTCGGTACGGCGACGGGGCGGCGGGAGAGGAGCGCGTGCGGATGTCTTTGCCCCTGGCGCAATATAGTCGTTTTGGATAGAAATGAGACACTTTGCGGGCTCTCTCGGCTCCCCTCTCCCGCCCTGGGACAGGCTGTGGG
>DMPD01000121.1 GCA_003456125.1 Cyanobacteria bacterium UBA8156
CCAGTTCCCCGACGGTGTATTCCCCCGGATTGCCCAGATTCACCGGCTCTGCGCAATCGCTTTCCATCAACCGCAGGAAACCCGCCACCAAATCCGAGACGTAGCAAAAACTCCGGGTTTGGCTGCCGTCGCCGTACACCGTGAGGGGTTTGCCCTGCAACGCCTGCACCACAAAATTGCTCACCACCCGCCCATCGTCGGCCAACATGCGATCGCCGTAGGTGTTGAAAATGCGGGCGACCCGCACTGCCAACCCATGCTGACGGGCAAAGTCAAAAGTCAGGGTTTCGGCGATGCGCTTCCCTTCGTCGTAACAGGCGCGAATTCCGGTGCAATTGACATTCCCCCAGTAGCTCTCGGCTTGGGGATGCACCAACGGGTCGCCGTAAACCTCTGAGGTGGAAGCCAGAAAGAACCGGGCCCCCAAGGTGTGGGCCAGGGTGAGGAGGTTCAACGTTCCCAAAAAGTTGGTTTTGGCGGTGGCAACGGGGTCCGCTTGGTAGTGCACCGGCGAGGCTGGACAGGCCAGGTGATAAATGCGTTCGATCGCCGTATCGGCCAAATCGGCGAGGGGTTGCACCACGTCCCGGGTTAGCAGGTGAAACCGCTCGTGACCGCGCCAGTGGGCCACATTGCGATCGCGTCCGGTATAAAAATTGTCCAAACAGAAAACCGTGTGTCCCTGTTCCATCAGGCGATCGCACAAGTGAGACCCCAGAAAGCCGGCTCCCCCCGTCACCAATACCCGCATATGTTTTTCCTGGTCTTGAGTTTGAGGTGGCCCCTACATCCTTTTCAATTGCTGAGAACCGGGGACGGGGGCAGTGCCCCGGCGACCCAATTCTGAGAGGCGTGCTCTAGTTTACGGCACCGCTACGCTGTCCACAATCCGCCGAATCACCTCCCGGGCGACGCGCCGTCCCGCCGGCAACACGCGGTGGGCCAGCACAAAGGGAGCGATGTATTTTACGTCGTCGGGCAACACGTAATCCGCCGGGCGATCGGGGTTGAGGGCCAACCGCAACAACGCATAACTTTGCGCTGTCCGTTGGAGGGCGACGGAACCGCGGGGACTCGATCCCAAGGCAATTTCACTATCTTCGCGGGTGGCCCGCACCAACCGGACAATGTATTGGCGGGTAGCTTCGCTCACGGGGAGGGTTTAGGCCATTTGCCGCAACGCCAAGACTTCCTCCGGGGAAATGCAAGGCTCCAAGGTGGCCGGGCGATCGCCCAACCGCACCAACATTTCCAACTCTTCGGTTTCGGTGGGGTAGCCCAAGGTAAACGAGAGGGCAAAGCGATCCAATTGCGCTTCGGGTAGGGGGAAGGTGCCCTGGTACTCGACGGGGTTTTGGGTGGCGATCGTGAAAAACGGCAACGGCACCGGATAGGACACCCCATCAATCGTGACCTGTTGTTCTTCCATCACCTCCAGCAAAGCCGATTGGGTGCGGGGGGTCGCCCGGTTGATTTCATCCGCCAGCAGAATGTGGGCAAACACGGGCCCGGGCACAAACCGAAACTCGCCCGATTTGGGGTTCCAGATGTTGGTACCGGTGATGTCTGCCGGCAACAGATCGGGCGTGCATTGCACCCGTTGAAACTTCCCGGAAATGGAAGCCGCCAAAGATTTGGCCAACAGGGTTTTGCCTACCCCCGGCACATCTTCCAACAGGGCGTGGCCCCCGGCCAACAATGCCGTGAGCGCCAAACGAATGGCTTCGTCTTTGCCAACGATAATCCGTTGGAGGTTCGCCACCAACTGCCGTATTTTGGCTTGTCCGTCCATTTTGGTATCCTTCCCGTTTGGTGGTATTCTGACCCAACAGCCCTTGCTCAGTGTGCCATGAATCCCGACCTAACCAAGCAACTCAAACAACAAGTCGGCGTCACGGCCGCCCAACGGGTCACCTCCGGCATGGTGGTGGGTTTGGGTACCGGCTCGACGGCAGCCTTTGCGATCGCCGAGTTGGGGCGCCGCTTGAGTAGCGGGGAACTGCAAAACATCCGGGGCATTCCCACTTCGTTCCAGGCCTCGGTGTTGGCCAAGCAATACGGCATTCCCTTGATCACCCTGGATGATTTGGGCGATGCCGAATCGGTGGCGATCGCCATTGATGGGGCCGACGAAGTAGACCCGCAAAAAAACTTGATCAAGGGCGGAGGGGCGGCCCACACCCGCGAAAAGGTGGTGGATAGCCTGGCCCGAGAATTTATCGTGGTGGTGGACAGCTCTAAGCTGGTGGACAAGCTGGGATCGACGTTTCCGGTACCCCTGGAGGTCTTGCCGATGGCGGTGGCGCCGGTGACCCGGGCCGTGAAAGCATTGGGCGGCAGCCCGGAACTGCGCATGGGTGTGAAAAAGGATGGCCCCGTGATTACCGACCAAGGGAACATGGTCTTGGATGTAACATTTGCCGACATTCCCGACCCGGCAGGTCTGGAAAAAACCCTCAACAACCTGCCGGGGGTGGTGGAAAACGGGTTGTTTGTGGGGGTGGCCCACACCATTTTGGTGGGCGAAGTGGTAGACGGGGTGCCCCAAGTCCGGGAAATTCTGTAACCATAGGGCTAGTTTTCAACCCCGATTTTCACCAATGACTGCAACCAACAATCCTGTGTCTACCCAAACCCGTACCCTGACCTACACGATTACCGGCGCCCGCCGCCCGAGCAATTTCGTGTTTGCCGCGATCACGGCGATCGGGGGGGTGGGGTTCCTGCTGGCTGGGCTATCCAGCTACACCGCTATGGATTTGCTACCGGGCATCGAGCAACCCCTGGTGAATTTTGTCCCCCAAGGCTTGGCCCTCTCTTTCTATGGGGTGGCCGGTACCCTCTTGGACTTTTATTTGTGGTTTGCGATCGCCATTGACTACGGCGGCGGGTTCAACGAGTTTGATTTGGACAAAGGGCAACTGCGGATGGTGCGCAAGGGGATGCCCGGGCGCAACCGCACCATTGATCTGGCGTTTCCATTGGCGGAGGTACAGGCGGTGCGGGCGGAGATTCGGAACGGCATCAACCCGCGGCGATCGCTCTATTTGCGGTTGAAGGGGCGCAAGGATTTGCCGTTGACGGAGGTGGGTCAGCCGATGCCGTTGTCGGAACTAGAAGACAAGGCGGCAGAGTTGGCCAAGTTTTTGGCGGTGCCCCTCGAAGGAATCTAGGAGCCATGCTTAGCAAAGTTCTCAAAGGCAACCGTTTTCGCAAATCCCGATGGCCCGATCAAAAGGGGAATTTTGTGGGGTGGTCAAAAATTCTGCGCCATGCTCCCCCAGCTTTATCCTCGGGTTTTTTGAGACTTGTCCTCAACCGATACCAGCTGTTACCTTGGCTTCCTTACACCATTATTGATCGCTTTCACGCTTTTCTCACTTCAAACTCGCGGGTGCTGGAATTTGGTTCGGGAATGTCCACCCTTTGGTATGCCACGAGAGCTCAAACCATTTGGGCCGTTGAAGACAATCAGTCTTGGTACGACAAAGTGCAGCGAATGCTGGCAGAGCAAGGCAGGCAAAATCTCAACTATCTTTTTACGCAAGAGAAGGAAGCTTACGTTTCTTTTGGCGAGTCTAGTCCTGAAGGTTTTGATTTGATTGTGGTCGATGGGAGCTACCGGAGCGCTTGTGTATTGCAGGGCGCGAAATTGCTTCGTCCGGGCGGCATTTTGTACTTGGATAACTCCGATATGGATGTTCAGCCGGAAGGCGGCGATATGCGTGTAGCCGAGTCTCATCTGCGTGACCTAGCGAAAACCTGGAAAACGATTCCGGTCGAAGTAACCGACTTTGTACCAGGACTTTTCTTTGTGACGCAGGGAATGTATGTGCAGCGTCCCTTAGTAAAGTCATGAAAGGGATTGTGTTGGCGGGGGGATCGGGCACACGGTTGTACCCGCTAACCCTGGCTGTGAGCAAGCAACTGATGCCGGTCTACGACAAGCCGATGGTTTACTATCCTTTGTCGGTGTTGATGCTAGCGGGCATTCGCGAGATTTTGGTGATTTCCACCCCCCACGATTTGCCCCTGTTTCAGCGGTTGTTGGGAGACGGTCGGCAATGGGGCCTCCAATTTTCCTATGTGGAGCAGCCCCAGCCGGGTGGTTTGGCCCAGGCTTTTCTGTTGGGGGAAGATTTTATCGCCGGTGAGCCGGTGTGTTTGATTTTGGGAGACAACATTTTTTACGGTCACGGGTTGCCGGAGGTGTTGCAACGGGCGGCCCAGTTGACGGCAGGGGGGCTGATTTTTGGCTACCGGGTCAACGACCCCCACCGTTACGGCACCATTGTCTTTGACAAGCAGGGGCGGGCGATGGACTTGGAAGAAAAACCGCTGCAGCCCAAATCCAACTATGCCGTCCCGGGGTTGTATTTCTACGATGCCCAAGTCTGTGCGATCGCCCAAAGCCTTCAGCCGTCGGCGCGGGGGGAGTTGGAAATTACCGATGTCAACCGCCACTATTTGGCTGCGGGTCAACTGCAAGTGGAATTGTTGGGGCGGGGCTATGCCTGGTTGGATACGGGTACCCACGAATCGCTCCATCAGGCGGCCAATTTCATTCAAACCCTGGAAGACCGGCAAGGTTTGAAGGTTGCCTGCCTCGAAGAAATTGCCTACCGCCAGGGCTACATCGATCGCGCCCAACTCACCGAGTTGGCACGCCCCTTGGCCAAAAGCAGTTATGGGGCTTACCTGATGCAGGTGTTGCGGGAAGATCCAGACCTGGTTTAGCCCGGTTCATCGCCGCGCCAAAAATCCCAGAGGGCGCAGGCTATCCCCAGTTTGGAGGTGAGGGCGATCGCCCCTTGGCGGCCATCCCGATGCAGCAACCAGCCCCGGTTGGTATCGCTGCCAAAGCCGCTGTCGGCGGTGCCCACCGGATTCACCAACACCGCATCCAGTCCCTTGCGGTGCAGCTTATCCCGTCCCTGGGTTCGCATTGCGGCTTCGTCGCCGGTCTGGGCCGCCAAGCCAATCAGGTGTTGATGGGGCTGTTTTTGGGCCGCCACCGCCTGCAGAATGTCGGGAATGGGGCTGAGCGGTAGCGTTGCGGGCAATTCGGATTTCGGCAGTTTGCGATCGCCCAGGTAGGGGGGACGCACATCCCCCACCGCCGCCGCCGAGACAAACACATCGCAACCGGGAAATTCTGCCAAGACGGCGTTTTCCATCTCCGCTGCCGTTGTTACCCGGTGGGTGGGAATGCCCGCCGGAGCGGGGCGATCGCCCGCCAAAATCAAGCGGACGGCTGCCCCCCGATACAAAGCCGCCTGGGCGATGGCTATGCCCTGTTTGCCCGTGGCCGGATTGCCCAAAAAACGCACCGCATCCAGGGGTTCTTGGGTGCCCCCCGCACTCACCAACACGGTTTTCCCCTGCAGGTCTCGACGGCCGCCGGTGTGCAACAACACCTCGATCGCCACCAAAATGTCGGGGGGTTCCGCCATTCGTCCTGTCCCGACCGCATCGCAGGCCAACCGGCCCGCACCGGGGGCGATCGCCCAATACCGGGGGTCTTGCTGCAAAGTTTGCCAATGGTGCTGCACGATGGGCTGTTCCCACATGGTCGTGTTGGCCGCCGGGGCCACCAACACCGGACACCGCGAAGCCAGCACCGTCGCCGTCAACAAATTGTCCGCCAACCCCAACGCCAACTTGGCCAGGGTGTGGGCCGTCAACGGCGCGATGACCAACAAATCCGCCGGTTCCCCCAAGGCAATGTGCAAAGGCTTGCCCTGGCTTGCCTGCCAAAAATCGCCATCGGTATACGCGGGCGATCGGGCCAACGTGGCCAACGTCAGCGGGGTGACAAACTGAGCCCCATGCTCCGTGAGGACGACCTGTACCGCCACATCCTCCCGTTGGCTGAGGGCAGAAACCACCTCACACACCTTGTAGGCGGCGATGCCTCCGCAGATCCCCACCACCACCCGTTGCGACATCAGAGGGCCAGCACCCCAGGGCTAATTTGACGGGGCACCGCCTCGACAATGCTGCGGCGGGCACAGTAGGCAATGTCTTCGCGGCAATTGAGACGGAGGAGCCGCTGCCCGTGGCTGGAGAGACAGAACAGCCCTTCCAGATGGTCTTGCCATTGTTCGTAGAGGGCCAGGGCCGCCACCGTTTCATCGTTGCCCCATTCGCAGTGGCTTTTCAATTCCTGGGCGATCGCCCCGGCGCAGACCGTATCTTCGAGGGCATAGCTGCCTTGCCAGCCCGCCCCCACAATCCAGATGATTTCCGGCTGCTCGCGGGTCAACACCTTCACCACCGCCTCCAAGTTGATCGCCGCCGCCGCCAGCACCAGAGGCGCCGCTTGGATGCGTTGGAGGGCGCGGGTACCGTTGGTGGTGCTCATCAGGATGCGTTTGCCGGCCACCGTCTCCACCGTGTAGTCAAACGGGGAATTGCCGAGATCAAACCCCTCTACTTTGCTGCCCCCCCGTTCTGCCGCTTTGAGGATTTGGGTCGCCGGATAATGGGCGGCAGCCGCCTGCAGGGCATCCAAATCGGCAAACACTTCGATCGCCTCGGCCCCGGAAGCCAATGCCGTCGCCATGGTGGTGGTCGCCCGCAAGGCATCGACGGCGATCGCGCAATCCGGAACCTCGTGTTCCGGGGTACGTTCCGGCGTGTGGTAAACAAACAGTTTCATGCAAGGAATGGGGGTCGGTTTGCCGCAGAAGATAGACAATCGAGGTCATTTATACCCCAAAACGGCATCACTTTTGGGCTGGCCTTCCTGCCAAGCCAACACCGCCACATACTCGGGATGGGGAGCCAAGGCCTCAAACGTGTCCCCGTGCACCGTCACCGTCGCTTGTCCCGTCTGCCATGCCTGCAAAATGGGCACCGTCGGAAAGCCAAGGTGACTGCCCAAAGACTCCCCCCGCAGCTTCGCCCGGGCTTCTTTGCAGGTCCACATGGCCCAAAAATCCGCCGGGCCGTGCTGCGCCAGCCATTGCCGCTCCGCTTCGTCAAAAAAACGCCGCGCCAGACGGGCGATATCCGTCGGCCGGCCTGACCACTCCACATCGATGCCAACGGCTCCATTCGCCGTCACCGCCAAGAGCACCAACGAGCGGCTATGGGTCAAATTGAACTGGAGCGGGGAATGGGGGAGATAGGGCTTGCCGGCCGCTGTATAAGCCAAACGGAGGGCAAGGGGATGACACCCCAGCAGCCCCCCCAACACTTGGCGAAGAAGCCAGCGGCCCGTGCCGAAGTGAAGATGCGGACACAGGGTCTGCTCTTCAGGGGGCAAAACCGCCAGCAAGGTTTCGGTGGGGAGATAACCAACCGCCAATCGCCACAGGCGGATTTCGCCAGGAGCGAGGGGGCCAATGCCGGCCGGGCCCGTCGCCGTCGCACCGTACCAAATCCTGCCCATGGTCTCAGTCGCTCATCTGTTCCCGCATCCGATCCAAGGCCCGGCTGCCCCCGCCCAACGCCAGGATTTCATCGTCAAAGCGATCGGCTACATCGGTAATGGCCCGGGTCGCCACTTCAATTTCTTCTTTGTCGCAGGTGGAGCCCAACTGATTGTGTTCTAAGCGGATATCTCCATCTTCATCAATGCCAAAGGCCCCAAACGGGAGTTCGATGTTTTTGGTCAGGAGGTACCGCATCAGGTCAGGGGTGAGGCTGCCACCCGAAACCACCCGCGCCCAAATGCGCACGATCGCCTCCTGGTCTTCCCAGGGCAGCACTTCCACCATCGTCACCGCCGAGCCGCGGCGCAAAATGAACATCGGCAAGTCATCGCAAACAATGACTTGACCACCAAAAATTTCGGTAATCCAAGGAAGAATCCGTTCGTAGCAGGTCTGTTGGATGGCAGAGGCAAACTGCATGGTTGTCTATTCCCGATTCCGTGCCTTTCATGTTCCCACGAATCGGGGACAACGCTAAGCTATTCTCAGACCCAGTCGGAGGGAGCCATGCATCTTCCCAAGTTGTTGTCCGCACTGCTGACGGAAAATCTACCGGAGCCGATCCCCGATTTCGGCCCCCTCTACAGCGATGAACCGGAAATGGAAAGCTCGTTGCATTACCACCAACTGCTGTTGCTGGTGACCATTTTGGAACATTTCTGGGGCGATCGCCAGGATTTTTTCCTGGG
>DMPD01000122.1 GCA_003456125.1 Cyanobacteria bacterium UBA8156
CCCCCCCCCACCGGGTCCGGGGGCCCCGCCCCGGCGCCGGGGTTCCCCCCCTGCCAATACCCCCCCCCCCCCGCCGCCATCGCCACCCGCCGCTCCGGCAACACCACCGCCACCCCCTGGGCCGGGGGCGACCAAAACCCAAACCGACAACCCCAACCGCTTTCGTACCGCGCGCCTATATTCATAAAAAGCACCTGTAAGATTTTACGGGAAACGTTGTTGTGTTGGGTCTTCTATTGGATGTATAACAGACTTTGAACCACGGTGTGGGGGCCCTTCATGGCAACGATTTTGCTGGTATGCGAAAACCCAGAGCACAGCAGTTTGTGGCAAGCCGCTTTGTTGACCCAAGGGGTTCAGGTCGAAGTGATGGCCAGCGATACCCCCCTGGTGTCGTTTTTGCAGGCGCGAACCGATTGGCCGGCTGCCATTCTGATTGGCATGACCGTGCGATCGCCCGATGGTGCCTCCCTACAGGCGAGCGATCTCAGTCGCTGGGCCAAAACCCAAACCGCAGCACCGAAAATTTTTGTCCTCAACGATAAGAGCGACGCCACAATCAAAGAATCGGAACAGCGTTGGGCCACCCGGCAAGGGGCCGAAGCGATGTTGCCCCAGCTCACGAGCCAAAACCTGGGGATTCTCCTACCCCAAGTGTTAGCCGCTCTCAACCTCCCCTACAACCCGGATCAAGCTCAAGGGTTTATCGATACGGAAGTGGTTACATTGCCCCGCTCCGCCGAAGAATCCACCCCCACCGATGCCGCCGGCTACTTCCGTGCCGGTCGGGAACGCTACCAGCAGGGGGATTACCAAGATGCCCTCAATGCCTTCTATGAAGCCGTGCGCCGGGATGCCACCCTCACCGAAGCCCACCGCCTCCGGGGGGAAATTTATTTGAAATTGGGCAATATCGACAAAGCGATCGCCTCCCTCGACAAAGCGATCGAAACCGATCCCAAATCCGTCGCCAGCTATTGCAGCCGAGCCAGCGTCCGTTACCGGCTGGGGGATAACCAAGGGGCGATCGCCGATGCCGACCAAGCCCTCAAACTCGATCCCCGCTGTGCCCTCGCCTACAACGAGCGGGGTCTAGCCAAACTGGCCTCCAGCGATGAACGGGGAGCCCTTCAGGATTACAACCAGGCCCTCAAGCTCGACAAAAACTTTGCCCAAGCCTACAACAACCGTGGCACCCTCCGGGCCACCCAGGGAGACCTCAATGGGGCCCTCGCCGACTACGCCCAAGCCCTCCGCTCTGACCCCAACTACGCCGACGCTTACTACAACCGCGGCAACGTCTACAGCGATCGCGGCGACTTTACCAAGGCGATCGCCGATTACAACGAAGCCCTGGGCAGCAACCCCAACTTCGCCCAGGCCTACGGCAACCGGGGCATCGCCCACTACGAACTGGATCGCACCAAAGAAGCGATCGCCGACACCCGCAAAGCAATTGAATTATTCCGCCAAATGGGCGACGAAACCGCCGCCAAGCAAGCCGAAGGGGTTCTCAAACAAATGCGGGGTTAAGGTCACCTCCATGCACCTCCATGCAAAGGAGGGAAACCAAGCCAATCGCCAGCAAATCTATAGGTAGGTCTGAAACAGCCTGTCCACCGCGATCCAATCAGGCTTGACGGGAAACCAGCTTTTCGACGTGTACCTGGGTCTGATGCAGCAATTGATGGCGATTGCCGTCAAAAGACAAAGGCTCCACCCGTTCCGAGAGGGTCGGCACCAGCTTCCGGGCTTGGAGCGCCATGTGCAACTGCAAATGGGCTACATAGTCGCTCATGGCCTCAGCCCTCGTCATTTCTAGGTTTCTGCTGGCCGGTACGGTCTCACCCGCAAAGCTGTTCCCGTGAAAAACCCCAAAACCCATAGTTTTATCCATTTTCTTGCAAATTTTTCTTGGCAAACTTCGAGACAGAGCCAAAGAGAAACCGACTCCAGCACCAACACATTCACCAACACATTCCAGTACGGAAACACCCTAGAGCTGAAATACCCCAGTCCAAACTGAAACTACCTGTTCAGATCCTCTGCTCAGAGCACCTGCTCAGATCACCCGTCACAAGCTCAAGTATCCAACCAAGTATCTAGCCAAGTATCTAGTCAAGCATCCAGGCTCACCCCAGCCAAATCTGGAGTTTTGTTACAAGCACCGCGGCATCTACTTCTGTGAAGGTAGCACAGCCCCAGGTAGATGTATCTGGCCCGCAAAGAACCGTAACGTTCGATCGCAAACGCAGGGCTGGCTTCGGGCTAAACTATTTGGCTAAGTGGATTCGGTGGGCGGGAATGGCGCAGGTCAAGGGCTGGGGGGATTGGGAAAAACAGGGGCGGAGAACACTGAGACAGGTCTTGGTGCGGGCAGGGGGGTTGGCCATGGTGTTGGTGGTTGCCCTGGGGCTGACCGGATGTGTGACGCAGACCGCGGGGCTGTTGCCCTATAGCGATCCCCGAGACGGTTACAGCTTCTTGTACCCCAACGGTTGGCAGCCGGTGCAGGGGGCCAAAGGGCCGGATGTGGTGTTGCACGACATCATCGAGCCTTCCGAGAACGTATCGGTGGTGATTGGGGCCCTGGAATCGGTGAAAGATTTAACGGAATTGGGCAGTGCCAGCGATGTGGGGTTGCGGTTGCAAACCAAAGTGATTGCGGCTCCGGGTTCGGGGCGGACGGCGGAATTGCTGAATGCCGATCGCCGCGACATCGCAGGCAAAACCTACTACTTGCTGGAGTATGCGATCGCCTTGAATTCGGGGAGCCGCCGCCACGATTTGGTGAGTGTGGGTACCAGCCGGGGCAAGCTGTACACCCTCAGCGTATCGACCCTCGAAAACCGCTGGCCCAAGGTACGGGATTTGTTTTACCGCGTCGCCAACTCTTTTTCCCTGGCTTGATTTTTCCCTGTCTTGAGTTGCCATTGACTTTGTGACACAGATTTTAATCGTGGACGACGATCCCACCCTGCGGATGACTTTGTCCCGTGTCCTCAAAAAGCAGGGGTATGGGGTGACCACAGCGTGCGATGGCGAAGCGGGGTTGGCGGCAGCGATGGCCGAGCTTCCCTCCCTGATCATCTGCGATTGGATGATGCCCAAAATGGACGGCATCGAAGTGTGTCGGCGGGTCAAGGCGATCGAGGAGCTGGCCAACTCGTACTTTATTTTGCTCACCTCCAAGGACGAAGTGGTAGACCTGGTGCAGGGTTTGGAGAGTGGAGCCGACGATTTTTTGGGGAAACCGCCCAACCTCAGCGAGTTGCAGGCCCGAGTCCGGGCGGGGTTGCGGGTACACCAAGCCAATCGGGAATTGCAGGAGCGCACCCAGCAACTGGAAAAAGAGCTGAGCCAGGCCGCCGAGTACGTTAAATCGTTGTTGCCCGCACCGATGGCGGGGAAAGTCACCACCAACAGCTTCTTCCTCCCTTCGGCGGAGTTGGGGGGAGACTGTTTCGATTACTTTTGGCTCGACGATCGCCGCTTTGCCTTTTATCTATTGGACGTTTCGGGTCATGGGGTTGGGTCGGCGTTGCTGTCGGTTTCGGTGCTGAACCTGTTGCGGAGCCGGAGTTTGCGCCATAGCTCCGATGTGCCGGTGGATTTTGCCCAGCCCGGTGAGGTATTGACCACCCTCAACCATTACTTTCAGATGTCGGCCCATCGGGATATGTACTTCACCATGTGGTACGGCGTGTGGGAGCCCCATACCCGCCAATTGCGCTATGGTTGCGGGGGGCACCCCCCCGCCGTGGCGATCGCTGGGGGGCAGGGTCAAAAACTGCAGGTGCCGGGGGTGCCCATCGGCATGGTGCCCGATTTGGACTACGACACGGCCACCGTTAACCTGCCGCCCCAAACCCGCTTGTACTTGTACAGCGATGGCATTTACGAAATTCCGACGGGGGAGGGGAAAATCTGGGGCATTGATGCTTTGCTGGCCACCCTGGTACAGGCTTGCCGGGGGACGGATTCCCCCCTGGCGGCGGTTCTCGGCACCACCCAAGCACTGCTGCCGGTGGGAGAATCTCCCGATGACGATATTTCCCTGCTAGAAGTTGTACTCTCGTGAAGCCATGGCGCGATCGCGATCGCTGTCGAACGCAATCACTACCCATAGGGTAAATAATGAAGTCTGGATACACACCCACAGGAGCTGCTAGGTACGTTGCCGGAGGATCGAGGCTTAGGATACTTTGCCCCCACATTGAGTCGCTTAGCTAAGTCCTTTGCGTCGGGTAACGGTTCGGCTTTTGCAGAAGCCGCGCAAGAAATCCAGCGGGTTTTTGCGGTAGATTCCTGCTCCATTTACAGCTACTTCCCCGCGCCGTTGTCGTTGCTGTCTCGGGTCGCCGAAGCGGGCAGCGCGGCGATGGCGCCCTCTGTATTGACGGTGCGACCCAATTCCTCTTTGGGACAGGTCTTGGCCAGCGGCGAACCCCTGCTTGTGGACAACATGGCGTTGCAGGGAGGACCCCTCCTCTATCCCGGAACCCAGTCGGTGGCCTGCATGCGTACGACCTATGGTGGCGACAGCAACGGTGCGGTATTTCTGATTCAACGGGGCACGTTGCGGGCCTGGACGGATCACGAGCGCATTGCCCTCGAAACCATTGCCTCCCAGGTGGGGACAGCCCTGGCCCAAGACGGTTTGCAACAGGTCGAGCGGCAACAGTGGCAGCAGGCGATCGCCGAAAACCTCCGGTTGCAACAGGAAGCCGTCCTTTGGCAACAAGCCCGGCGCCAACTGGAAGAACACAATCGGCTGTTGGTCAAAATTACCGCCGGTTACCCTACCAAAGCGATCTTGCAGGAGGTGTGTTGGTTGGGAACTACCCTCATCGGCGCAACCTGTGGGGTGGCGGTGCTGCAATACGATCCCGAGGGGGAATGCTTTCGGTACAGCGCGATCGCCCATTTGCCGGGGGCCTATGTCGCTTCGACCGAAGGCTACGGTTTGGAGCCGGGGGCATCGCCGTGGTCGGAAGCGGCGCGCCACGAATGCTTTTTGGCCTACGGTGATTTGCGGCAGGCCCCGCTGCACGAGTGGTACCGCCTCGCGGCGGTAGATTCGGGCTTTTGTGCCTGTTGGAGTCTGCCGGTCTTTTCCGAGTTTGGCGAACTGCTGGCGGCGATCGCCTTGCACCATCCCATACCGCAACTGCCAAGTCCGGCCCTGCGTCAATCCCTCGAGGAATTGGGTTTTTTGGTGCGGGCCGTATTGGAACGCGATCTCCTGCAACAGCAATGGCAAGCGGAAAAAGTGGCCGCCGAAGAAAGCAACCGGCGGAAGAGTCGGTT
>DMPD01000370.1 GCA_003456125.1 Cyanobacteria bacterium UBA8156
TGGCAATACCGGATTTGTGGGGTTGGCGATCGCACCGTACCTGGTGGCCCCGGTGGGCTTGAGTTGGGTGGTGATGTTTAGCCTCGTCCATAACATCGTGTCCAGCTATGGCTTTGGGGCGGCGATCGCCCGGCACTACGGCACGTACAACAAAGCAGCTACCCTGTGGCAACAATTGCGGGCGTTGGCGCTGACTCCTGCTCTTTGGGCCTTCGTCCTGGCGCTGGGATTGGAGTGGCAGGGCTGGATTTCGCCCACGATCCGGGAAGGGTTGCATTGGATCGCACAAGGGGTGTCGGCGATCGCCCTGCTGTTGGTGGGCATCCGGTTTGCCCAACTGCAATGGCAGGTGTGGCCCCAAGCCCTGCTGGCCGCCACCTTGAAAACCATCGTTTTGCCCCTGGCCGTGGGGGGGCTGTGTACCCTTGCCCACCTGGGGGGCCCCCAACGCCTTGCCCTGGTGCTCGAAGCGGGGATGCCCACTGCCCTCGCCGGCATCATCCTCAGCGAGGAATACGGCTTTGCCCCCGATATCGTCCTCCTGGCGATCGCCTTCTCCAGCGTGATCCTCTTCCCCGCCCTGGCCCTTTGGCTCTGGCTTTTCCCCCAGTGACCCATCCATCGACTTTTCTCAATGAAGAAACATTAAGAATCCGTAAAGTTCGAGAGACACAAAGTTTACAAAGTTTCATATACTAGACGCTATAAGTATTTATCCTCATAGCGACAAGGGGAAGACATCATGTCAACGGCTCCGTTTCCTTGGCTGACAACCATCATTCTGCTGCCGATGGCTGCGGCCGCCACAATTCCATTTTTGCCCGACAAAGATGGCAAGCAGGTGCGGTGGGTGGCTTTGGCGGTAGCCTTAGCCGATTTGATTTTGGCGGTGTGGGGGATTGCGCAGAACTACGATGCGACCCAACCGACGTTCCAGATGGTAGAGCGGTTGCCGTGGGTGCCCCAAATCGGTTTGGAGTGGTCGTTGGCGGTGGATGGGGTATCGATGCCCCTGGTGTTGTTGGCGGGGGTGGTCACCACCTTGGCGATTTTGGCTTCGTGGTCGGTGCAGGTAAAGCCCCGCTTGTTTTTTGCCCTGATGTTGGCGTTGTATGGAGCCCAAATCGGGGTGTTTGCGGCGAAGGACGCCCTGCTCTTTTTCTTGATGTGGGAATTGGAGTTGGTGCCGGTGTATCTCCTCATTGCCATTTGGGGCGGTCCCAAGCGGCGGTATGCGGCCACCAAGTTCATCCTGTACACGGCGATCGCCTCCATCTTTATCTTGATTGGGGTCTTGGCGATGGCGTTTACGGGTGTGCCTTCCTTTGACATGGCAGATTTGGCCAGCAAGTCGTACCCGATGGCGTTGGAAGTATTGGTGTACGGGGCTTTGGCGATCGCCTTTGGCACCAAGCTCTCGGTGTTTCCGTTGCACACTTGGTTGCCGGATGCCCACGGGGAGGCTTCGGCCCCGGTCTCGATGATTTTGGCTGGGGTGTTGTTGAAGATGGGGGCCTACGGGTTGATCCGGTTCAACCTGGAAATGTTGCCCCACGCCCACATTGTGTTTGCCCCATTGTTGGCGATTTTGGGGGTGGTGAACATTGTGTATGGGGCCCTCGATTCCTTAGCCCAAACCAACATGAAACGGCGGTTGGCCTACTCCTCGATTTCCCACATGGGGTTTGTGTTGGTGGGCTTGGCTTCCTTTACCGATGTGGGTTTGGGGGGCGCCATGCTGCAACTGATTTCCCACGGGGCGATCGCCGCGGCCCTGTTCTTTCTGGCGGGGATTGCCTACGATCGCACCCACACCCTAAACCTGGGGGAAATGGGCGGTTTGGCGCGGGCGATGCCAACGGTGTTCGCCCTGTTTACGGCGGGTTCGATGGCTTCCTTGGCGTTGCCCGGTACCAGCGGATTTGCCAGCGAAATCTCGGTCTTTTTGGGGACAACCACCAGCACCACCTACAGTGAACCGTTTAAGGCCGTGTTGGTGTTGTTGGCGGCAGTGGGTGTCATTCTGACGCCGATTTACCTGCTGTCGATGTTGCGGCAAGCCTTCTACGGCAAGACCGGACCGGCCCTGAGCAGCCTGGTGACCCAAGCGTTCAGCGATGCCAAGCCGCGGGAAACCTTTATTGCCGCGTGTTTGCTGGTGCCGGCGATCGCCGTTGGTTTCTATCCGAACCTGTTGGCCAATGTCTACGATGCCAAGCTGACCGCCGTTTCGGCCAGTGTGCAACAGACCTATCAGCAGGTAGCCGCCGCCGGTAACTTGCCCAAGGTCGCCGGGTTGAAGTTGCCCCTGATTTCGACCAAAGCAGCCATGCCCGTGGGTACTCTTGCCCGGTAGTACGTTCTTTGGGGTTAGGGGGAAAGGCGGCCGCGCAGCGGCTTGCCTTTCCCTGACTCCCTCTTACCAACCCATATCACAGGGTTTTTGCTGAGTTTCAACCCACCACTACCACGCCTCAGGTTTCCAGATTTCGGAGCCATTTTGCAGGACGTAGGGATTGGGGAATTGATGTTTGGCATATTGTTCTTTTTTGATCTCGAAGGAAACTGGAGCCAGCGCCGCCAGCTCTAGGTTTTTTCTTTTGTAGGGAAGGGCGAAAACCACCTTCCGATCGGCGAACAGCCTTTGGGCTGTCCTGGCAGCTGGAGCGAAATCCGTATCACCCGTTACCAAAACCACGGTGTCGCAGCTATCTGTAATCAGCAGTTCTAGTAACTTGAGGGCTACGGCTACATCCGTTTCCTTTTCTTCATACCGATCAAATCGGTGGTGGCACGAAGGGCAGGTTACTGATTTTTTCTTAAATCTGCTGATTTCTGTCACGACTCCTGTAGCCTCAAGACATTGAATAAATTTTCGATGTCTTGCTGTGACGTCTGCGTCTTTATTCTCCAAATGCTTAGCCAGGGCCGAAAAGTAGTGAATCTCTGTCAAAACAGCCGTTTTACCCAAAAGATGGATGTAGGACGAACAAAGCTTTTGGAGGTCAAGCCACTTTGTGGATGCGCCGTTCAAGTCTCTAGAGGCAGCGCGAACAGAGTGGTACAGATTGAAGCCATCAATCACAAAAGCTACACGATTCATACCTTAAAACGAAAATTCCCGCTAGATCGTAACCTAGCGGGGGCCAGAGAGCTTTGTCGCCCATCTGGTGATGATATATTTTGTATAGCACACTTTCATGGAACTAGCAATCGGCTTGATGGTTCCAGCTGGTTGGGCTTGGGTGCGCCTGGCTATGCCAAAGAGGGCAAGGGATGGAGTAGCGCTCGGGCCCAAGATGTTGGAAGATGGGAGTGCGAGAGCAAATTCCCGGAAATTCCAGCATGAAAATTCTGTTTGCCGCTGCCGAAGCGGCGCCCTTGGCCAAAGTGGGAGGTATGGCCGACGTTGTGGGAACCCTGCCCAAAATTTTGCGGGCGCAGGGCTACGATGTGCGGGTCATTTTGCCCTATTACGGTCTGCTGGTCGGCAAGGTGGTCAGCCCGGAACTGGTTTGGAGCGGCCAAGCCATGTTTCAAGATTTTGAGGTGTACGAAACCACCCTGCCGGATTCGACGGTGCCGCTGTATTTGATCCAGCATGGCTCGTTCGACCACGCGACCCAGATTTACTTTGGCGACGATGAAGATTGGCGGTTCACGTTGTTTGCCAATGCCGTCGCCGAACTGGCCTGGAATTACTGGAAGCCCCAGCTCATTCACTGCCACGATTGGCACACCGGCATGATCCCGGTATGGATGCACGCCACGCCGGACATCGGCACGGTCTTCACCATTCACAATTTGGCTTATCAGGGGCCTTGGCGTTGGCGTTTGGAAGAAATTACGTGGTGTCCTTGGTACATGCAGGCCAAAAACGCCATGGAAGGGGGCATTCGCTACGCCGATCGCGTGAATACGGTATCGCCCACCTATGCCCGGCAGATTTGTACCCCCAGCTACGGCGAAGGGTTGGATGGGTTGCTCTCGTTTGTGAAACCCTGGGGCATCCTCAATGGCATTGATACGGAGCGCTTCGATCCAGCCGTAGATCGCTACTTGGACAGAACCTACTCGGTCAAGACGTTGGCCGATCGCTCATTCAACAAGCTGGCTTTGCAGGAAGAGATTGGATTGCAGCGGAACCCCAACGCCTTTTTGGTGGCGATGGTAACGCGGTTGGTAGAGCAAAAAGGGTTTGATTTGTTGGTGCAGATTCTGGATAAGTTTCTGGGCTATTCGGATGCGCAGTTTTTGGTGGTGGGTACGGGCGATCGCTACTACGAAACCCAGATGTGGCAATTGGCCAGCCAATTTCCGGGGCGGATGTCGGCCCAAATTTTGTTCAATGCCGCCCTAGCCCAACGGGTCTATGCGGGGGCCGATGCCTTTTTGATGCCCAGCCGGTTTGAGCCGTGCGGCATCAGTCAGATGATTGCCCTACGGTACGGTTGTGTGCCCATTGTGCGGCGGACGGGGGGCTTGGTGGACACGGTGCGGCACCACGATCCCAAAAACGCCGAAGGCAACGGCTTTTGCTTCGATCGCTACGAACCCCTGGATCTGTACACCTCGCTCGTGCGGGCGTGGGAGAGCTATCAATATCCCGATTACTGGCAGAAATTGCAGGAACGGGGCATGGCCGCCGACTTCAGTTGGGATACCTCCGCCAAGAAGTACATTGAGATGTACCGTTCCATCCCCGGCATGGAGGCGTTTTTTGGATGAGCTTGCCCCAAACCCTCGAAGAAGCCGCAGCCGCGGCGGTACAGGCCACCCTAGAGGCGATCGCCACTGGGAGCAACCGGCTGTTGGTCGACATCCGGTTTGACGAAGCCAAGGTGTTGGACATTGCCCGGCCCTTTGCCGCCGCTTTTCGGGAGCGTTACGGCGACAACTGGCAGCCGATTTTGGCCGATGCGGGGGCGGCGGCCCTGGCCAAACGGGAATGGGCCGACCTCAATTTGAATCCGCGGGGGGTCAACGAAGGGCGGTTGGCGGTCACCCCCGAAGCCCAAGCCTTTTTGGTGGTGGCTCCCAGCTCCGTCGAGACCGATCGCCTGGAAAAACTGATGGAATTGGTGGGCGATCGCCCGGCGGTTTTGGTCAATCCACGATTGGAAAACGCCGAAATTGGCGTAGGTCTGGCGGCCCGGCGGGTGCGGGAGCGGTTTTTGAACCGGTTTGAACCCTGTTACGTGTTGCAACCGGTGATGGGCGGCGCCCTGTTGCGTACGTTTGGCGGGCCCTGGCAAGTGTGGTCGGTGCTCGAAAATCAGGTGTTGCAAGAGTTTGGCGATCGCCCCAGCAGCGACGATTTGGAACGGGTGTTTCGGGGGCCGCAACGATCTTGGTTGGCCCAATTGCAGGGATTTTTCCGGGCCTTGCAGAACTAACCTGTCAAACTAAGGGCACCCCTGCACCTGCACCCGATAGGTCGACCCGATCGCCTCCAAGCCCCCCACAAACACATTCACCTGAAACGGTTGGCTTTGGGGGCGAGGTGTCCCG
>DMPD01000321.1 GCA_003456125.1 Cyanobacteria bacterium UBA8156
GGACAAACCCAAGCCAAAATGCAAGAATACCTGGCAAACGGTTGTCGGTTGGGCTGGCTGATCGATCCCCACGGTCGCCGGGTGGCGGTGTATCGCCTAGGACAAGCATCGGAAGTGTTAGCGAACCCAACGGAGCTTTCAGGAGAAGACGTGTTACCGGGATTTATCCTGGATTTGACCCGGCTGTGGGGCCCTACACCTCCACCATCGCTTTGACGGATTCCCCGGGGAGGTCGGCCGGAGGGTTTGCCACAGGGGTACGCAGCGCATCCAGGGTACTTTTCACAGAACTGGCGATCGGCACCGCCACAATCAAGCCCAAGGCACCACCCACTTTGAGCCCAATAATCAAAGAAATCAAAATCCAGGCCGGATTTAAGCCCGTGAGGTTGCCGAGAATGCGCGGGGCGATCGCACTGCCCACAATTTGATCGATGATCACCGTCGCAATCAAGACCTTCACCCCCAACCAAAAATCTTCGAGGGTCACCAGCAACGTGACAATGGTGACGGCGGTGGCTCCCCCAAACGGAATCAGGGTCATGATGCCAATCCCCAACCCAAACAACAGTCCAAAGGGGACTTTCAACAACAGAAAGGCGGTGGTCATGGCCACGCCGTTGAGACTGGCCAAGGTGGCTTGGCCGATGTAGTAGTTGCGAACGTTTTGCCGCAGCGAAGTCTGCACCAATTGGGCCACCCGCGGCGGAAACCACTGAAAAAGCCCCGCCCAGAGGCGATCGCCCTTCAGCAACAAATAGAAGGTGAGGGCCAACATCAGCACCAAATTCACAATGCTGCCCACCGTATCCAGGGCAAAGGTGAGCAGGCGGCCGGTCAGCCCCTGAATCTGCCCGGAGATCTTGCCGGATAACTGAATGGCCAACCCGCTGAAGTCCACTTGCCAGTTTTGCTCGTCGGCCCACACCTGCAAGGCCTGCAACTGCTTGTTGCCCGATTCAATCCAACTGGGGAGCCGTTTGGCAAACTCGTTGAGCTGCTCCACCAGCGACGGCACAATGGTCACCCCCGCCGCAATCAACAGCGACACCAACAACAAAAAGACCAACACCACCGTGTTGCTGCGGTTGCCCCCCCGGCTCACGACGGTTTGGACAGGGTAGTTTAGTAAAAAAGCCAAAATGCCGGCAGCAATCAAGATGCTGACCAGGGGTTGCAAAAATTGCAGCACTTGGAGGGCGACCCAACCGTTGAGGGCGATCGCCGGGAAAAGCAACCAGAAGCCCAGACGGCGGATCAAGGTGGCCCATTCGGGGGAGTGTTGTTCCATGGTAAGGAAGAGCCCAGCAGGCCCATTATGGGCCGGGATCGCCAGTCTTGCCAATCGGCTTGCCCACCTATTTCCCCAGACAAAACCGCTGAAAGATGCGATCCAAAACCGATTCGACCGCGTCTTCGCCGGTGAGTTCCCCCAAAGCTTTTTGGGCCGAGCGCAAATCAATGCTCCAAAAATCCGGCGGCAGTCCTTCTGTAATCGCCGTTTGGGTTCGCGCCAAAGCCGCCACCGCCTGGGCCAACCCCGCCTGTTGCCGTTCGTTGATCGCCACTTCCAGATCGGCAGCGGCAATGTGCCCCAGCCCCACATGGTGCAGGATGGCTTCCTCCAGGCAATCGATCCCCAGACCCTGGGCCGCGGCCATGGGCAAAATGGCTTGGAGGTTGGGCCCCGTCGGGATGGTGCCCTGCACCGGGGCCGGATCGGCCAAGTCGGTTTTGTTCAGTACCACCATCACGGGGCGATCGCCGATTTCCTGCAAGATGCGATCGTCGGCGGGGATCCACCCCTGACTGGCATCTACCACCAACAACACCAAATCGGCGGTGAGTACCGCCTGGCGGGAACGGGCAATGCCCAATCGCTCGATTTCGTCATCGGCTTCGCGAATGCCCGCCGTATCCAAAACCTGCACCGGCAGACCCCCCACCGTCAAATGGGAATCCACCACATCGCGGGTGGTGCCCGGCAACGGCGTGACGATCGCCCGATCGGTACGGCTCCAAGCATTCAGCAAACTGGATTTGCCGACGTTGGGCTGGCCGACAATGGCTACTTGGAGGCCCCGCCGCAAACAGGCCCCCTGGTCAGCGGTGGCCAGTAAATTCTGGGCCTCTTGCTGGAGGGTGGCCACCGCCTGGACGATTTCCGTGGGGTCAAGGGGGGGCAAATCCTCGGCAAAGTCCAACCGAGCCTCAATTTCCGCCAAAACATCAACGCAGCGATCGCGCAGGGATTTTAGGGTTTGGGCCAGTTTCCCCCGCACCGCCGCCAAGGCCATGCGGGCCGCGCGATCGGTGCGGGCCCCCACCAAATCCAAAATGCCTTCCGCTTGGGTTAAATCGATGCGTCCATTCAGAAAAGCCCGCAACGTGAATTCGCCGGGCTCCGCGAGGCGGGCCCCCAAGGCCCCGCACACCCGCAACACTTCCTGCACCACGGCGATCCCGCCGTGGCAATGAAACTCCACCACGTCTTCCCGGGTGTAGGAACGGGGAGCCTGCATCCACAACAACAACGCTTCGTCCAACTCAAATCCCCGGGGATCGACGATCGCCCCGTACAAGACCCGATGGCTCTCCCATTCCTGCCGCCCCGCCGCCCGAAACATTTGGCGAGCGATCGCCAGGGCTGCGGGCCCCGACATCCGCACAATGGCTACGCTCCCTTGCTGGGGAACGACCGCGGTGGCAATGGCGGCAATGGTATCGGTCATGGTTAGCGCCGTACTCCTACTCGGGCTTGGCTGGTGGCCTCCCCGATCGCCAAAACCACCCGATCGGGGGGTATCCCCAGCCGCGCGACCACTGCTTCATAACGGCGTTGCCGCAGGACCGCCCCTTGACCCTCCGCATCGGTGGGCCCGTCGGGCAAAGGCGCCAGCAACAACCGATTGCGATCGGCCGCAGTTAACCCCAAGGTGACCTCTACCCGTAACCGTGAATGTTGGGCGGCGATCGCCCCCAACGCTGCCAAATCTCCCGCCGGCTCGATTTGACCCGGGGCAAAGGTCAAAGCAACCGGGCGATCGTCCAAATGCACAAACCGAACGGTCAGCCCCTCCGCCTGCAAGCGTCCTTCGGCTTCGCGGGACAACAACGCCACCGCATCTTCGCTGAGGGGTCGGGGCCCCAGATACAGCACCTCCAAAGACATCTGCCCCGCCCCGTCGAGAACGAAGCGGTAATCCAACACCCGGGCGATCGGGGGTAAAGCAATCCGCTGCAAAGCGGCCGTGGCTTCCCCGATAAATTTTCGGCGCAACTCCGCCAAATTGGGGGGTACCTCTGGGAGTAACGGTGCCCCTAGGGTAGGCCGACGGTCATTGTCCACCACCGTGGGCAGGGCAATCAGCTCCACATCCAGCAAAGAGGGAGGCTTCTGCAACCGCGCCGCAATGGACTCCAGCAATGTCAGGCGCTCCGCCGGCGTGTAGCCCTGGGCCGTGCTGGCCACCAGCCGTACCACCGATTGCCCCTCCCGCTCCTGAACCGTCAACCGGTCGATCGTGCCCCGAACCTGACCATCGGGGAATTGACTCAGGGTCTCCTGAAATACTTCGCGCGTTGCCCGCAACACCTCGTTTTGCCGCCGCCGGGTCGTAATCTCGGCATTCAAGCGGGCGAAGGAACGGCTGAGGGGCACCAACAACGCCCCCATCACCATCGCCACCGCCAAACCCCGTCCCCACAAACTGCCAATGGGCTTCAACCGCTGCAGAATGCCGTAGCGACCCAAAAACTGCTGCACTCGACAACTTTCCGGGTCTTGCTCCATCCAGTCCCGCACCTGGGCCCGTACCGTCGCCGTATCCAAATGCAACGCCAGAAACACCAGCATCGCCGCAACAGCAATGGCCAGCAAATTGGTCAAAAACAACAGGCCGCCCCCCC
>DMPD01000319.1 GCA_003456125.1 Cyanobacteria bacterium UBA8156
GTTAATTAAAATGACTATACTTCCCGATGCCTATGCTCCTGAGACGGTTCCCCAAGTCGGTGAGCTTGATGAACTAGAAACGTTTGTGGGGTCAAAAAAAACAAAATCTGGCTCTGGACAGCGTTGACCACTTTAAGCAAGGGATCTTAGGTTGGGTTTTAGGCGATCACAGTGCCCAGACATTTAAGCCATTGTGGGCAGTTGTGGCAACGTGGCAATGCTACTTCTATGTTACCGATGGGTGGTCTGTTTATTCTGGTTTTATCCCAGAGGGCGACCAGATTGTCAGCAAAACTTACATGACAAGAGTAGAAGGGGAAAATACGCGCTTACGCCATTATCTAGCTCGCTTACATCGTAAGACGCTGTGTTATTCCAAATCAGTGGAAATGCGGGCGCATTCAATTCGATTGTTACTTCACTACCTCAAGTTCCGAGAGGTGCCCATTCCTCAGCCCATCATAGACTAATTCAGCAACGCCTGGGAAAAGACCCTCTACGAGTTGGTCTACAAACTGAACCACCGGCCCGACTGGGTGGGCATTCCATTGCAGTGATTGGGCCAGGGGTTGCAGGCCCCCCTCAGCGCTCCTTTGGGGCCGTTCACGGTTTAGGTCGCAGCCAGAGGGGCACCGTCGACAGGGCCCCGATCAACGGCCAGCGGGCTTCGCCAGTGAGGGCCGACCGACCCGCTGCCCCCAGCCAGGTATAGACCACCGTCCCGGGGATAATGCCGATCGCCGTGGCCAGGCAGTAATCGCGGCGCGCAATTTGGGTTAAGCCCAGGGCGTAATTGGTAAGATTAAAGGGGAACACCGGCGCCAGGCGCAAAGACAGCACCAACCAAAAGCCTTTGCCTTGCAGGTTTTGGGAGAATTGGGTCAGGCGATCGCTCCGATTTTGGAGCCGTTGTTGCACCCAATCCGCCGCCAGCCAACGGGCGACGGCAAAAGCGGCGAAGGCCCCCAGGGTCGCACCGAGCCAAGTCCAAAAACTGCCGGCTCCCACGCCAAACCAAGCCCCCGCCGCCAACGTCAAAGCTGTACCGGGCAGCGCCAACACCGTCGTCCCCACATAGGTGGCTACATATATCCATGGGGGCAGTTGCCAAGTTAAAAGGCGCTCCAACACCCCCGGAAACGCCACCGCTAGGGTCAAGACGGTACTGCCCAACAAAAACAGGACGGCTCCCCGGAGCAGGGGAACCGAAGATGGGAGTTTGACTTCTGGGAGTGACATGGAGGCAACAAAATATGGGTTGGTCAAAAATCGGTCGGGGATTGGGCATCGCCCTGCTGGTGTTGGGGTGGATTGTCGGGCCTGTCTTGGGTACCGTCACCCGAGAAGCCCTGATTTTGGAAGGCGATCGATTGTTTTTAGCCGGCGATCGCCTGGGGGCCCGCGCCCGCTACCAAGAAGCCAAAGGGGAATTGGGCCTCCCCCGCCTCCCGCGCCCCCCGCTGACCGATCCTAGCGGACTACCTCCGGCGGCCCGGGCCTACTGGCGAGAATACGAAACCCACGAGCGACTTACCCGGCGCTTGGTAGCCTTAGAACTGGTATTGGAAGAAGCCCCCCACTTCCTCCCTGCTCGCCTGCGATTGGCGGAACACCACGCCCAACGGCAAGAATATCGACAGGCGATCGCCGTGTTGGAACGGGGATTAACCGATTATCCCGACCGGGGCGAACTGGTACAAGCCCAGGTCAACCTCCTGACTCAACAACAAAAATGGCTGGAAGCAGCGATCGCCCTGAACCAGTTTGCCGTATTCTATCCCGATCGCCCGGAAACAGCGGGATTTCGGCAGCGGGCCCAAAGCCTGCGGGAGCGCCACGAAACCGAACTGCGGCAACGGGTCACCGAAAACGCGATCGCCAACCTGTTGGTGGGGGTAGCCGGCTATGCCGGGCGGGGCAACCCCAGCGGGGCCGTCACTGCCCTCCAGACCTTTTGGGCCCTGGGCCGCGGGGAAAGCGCCCTGGGGCAAAGTTATGCCGAAAACCTGCAAAAAAGTTTGCCTATGGTGGAAGACCCCAAAATCGTAGCCTACGTGCGCCGGATTGGGGAAAAACTGGCGCAGTACGCCGGTCGTGACGAGTTTCAATATGAATTTTTCGTCGTCAAAGACAAAACCGCCAATGCCTTCGCCCTACCGGGGGGCAAAATTTTCGTGAATGTAGGGGCCCTATTGCTCAGCCAGAGCGAAGCGGAACTAGCCGGCCTGTTGGCTCACGAAATCGCCCATGCCGTTCTTTCCCATGGCTTTCAATTGGTGAGCCGGGGCAACCTCACCGCCGCCGCTCTACAAAACGTACCCGGGGGCGATCAAGCCGCTACCCTGTTGATTTTGAGCTACAGCCGGGACATGGAACGGCAGGCCGATCGCCTGGGCACCCGGTTGCTAGCCAGTGCCGGCTATGCCGCCGACGGGCTGCGTAACCTGATGGTGGCCTTCGGCCGTGAAGAACGGGAACGCAACCGGGAACAGCCCCCCCCCTGGCTCTCTAGCCACCCCCTCAACCGCGAACGCATTCAATACCTCGAGGGGGCGATCGCCAGCCAAAACCTCAACCGCTTTGCCTATGAAGGGTTAGCCGAACACCAGCAAATCCTGACCACCGTCAAACAAATTTTGGATCGCAAAGATTCTTAGCTGTACAGCAAAACCAGATAAAAAACCAAAGATTTTCCCGATCGCCTCCGCTACCTGAGACCCCAGCGCCCCTTCACCAACAACCTTGACTGAGTACAACTCTAGCGCTGGCAACATAACGGTCTAGTTGAGCCG
>DMPD01000265.1 GCA_003456125.1 Cyanobacteria bacterium UBA8156
ATCCGAAACGACTATATGCCGCGCAAACAGCCTGTCGGCTAATCGTTAGAAAGACGTGGGTTCGGCATTTCGGCTCTCTCCCCTGGTGGGAGAGGGCTGTGGGGGAACCTCAGAGCAGAGACAGGTTTTCGGCTGAACTCACGCAAGCCAATCTGCTGCCCGAGGAATGGGGCAAGCTGCAAAGCCCAGAACACCAAAGCTAGGGTTTGGGTACCCGCTTGGCCAAATTCTGGAGGCTTTGGGTCAGCTTCTGGGGCAGGGCCGTGGGTAATTTGGACGGCAGCTTTTCCTCCAAATCGGCGATCGCCCGTTCGGTAGCTTCAAGGGCTTGGGCATCCCATTCCGCCAGGGTATCCTGCAGTTTGGTTTGGAGGTGCCGGAGTTGGGGCAACGAAAACTTGGGCATGGCATCGCCTCGCGGTGGGTATGGATATTTTACTTACTAGAGAACTGCGGCCAAGAGGGTTTGGGTGTAGGGGTGCTGGGGTTGACGGTAGACCTGGGTGGCGGGGGCCATCTCCACCACGGAGCCGTGGTGCATCACGGCTACCCGATCGCTCATAAACTGCACCACCGCCAAGTCATGGGAGACAAACAACAACGTCAGCCCGAATTCCGCTTGCAATTCTTTGAGCAAATTCAACACCTGGGCTTGCACCGACACATCCAGGGCCGACACCGGTTCATCGGCGAGGATCAGGCGGGGTTGCAAAGCCAAAGCGCGGGCGATGCCAATCCGTTGCCGTTGCCCGCCGGAAAACTCGTGGGGAAATCGATTTGCGGCCGCCGGTTCCAGGCCTACCCGCTGCAGCAAATAGGAGATGCGATCGCGTCGTTCGGGTTTGGGCAGGCCATGCACAACCAGGGGTTCCGCCAAGGTTTCGCCCACCGTCATGCGGGGGTCGAGGGAACCAAAGGGGTCTTGGAACACCACCTGCACTTCCCGCCGAAACCGTTGGCGTTGCCGGCGATCGAACGTGGCGACATCCACCCCCTCCAACCGGAGAGTCCCCCCCGCCAGCGGCACCAAGCCCAAAATGGCCTTGAGCAACGTGGTTTTGCCGCAGCCCGACTCCCCCACCAAACCTAGGGTTTCCCCCGGATAAACCGCCAAATCCACCCCCCGCAGGGCCATGGGCGATCGCCCGTATTGCACATACACTTTGTCCAGTTCCAGGAGGGGAGATTGGGCCATCAGCCCCGCCAGCCGTTGCGCGGCCTCTTCGTCGGAAATGTCGGGTGGCGGCGGCGGCGGGTTGTCTTGCAAAAAGTCCGCCACTACGGGCAACCGAGCCGGACGATGGGTGAGGGGGGGGCGGCAAGCCACCAAGCCCCGGGTGTAGGGATGGCTCGGTGCGGTCAACAATTGGGATGTGGGCCCCGTTTCCACCGCTTCGCCGTGGTTCATCACCACCACCCGTTCCGCAATGCGGCCCGCCACCGCCAGATCGTGGGTGACAAAAATCATGGCCATTTCCCGTTCCCGTTGCAACTGCCGCAGCAAATCCAACAGCGCCGCCTGCACCGTCACATCCAAAGCCGTGGTCGGTTCATCCGCCAACAACAACCGGGGATTGCCCGCCAAGGCCATCGCCACCGTCACCCGCTGCCGCTGCCCCCCCGATAACTGATGGGGATAGGCCGCAAACACCCGCTCCGGTTCCGGCAACTGCACCTCGCTCAAGAGGGCGATCGCCGCGGCCCGGGCCTGGGTCGCCGACAGCTTCTGCCGTACCATCAACCCTTCCGCCACCTGATACCCGCAGCGAAACAACGGATTCAAGGCCGTGAGGGGTTCCTGAAAAATCATGGCGATATCTCGCCCCCGGTAGGCCCTGGGGTCCATAGCCTGCAAATCTTGTCCTTCCCACCACAAACACCCGGTAACTTGAGCGGTAGGCGGCAACAACCCGGCGATCGCCAACAACGTCGCCGACTTGCCCGACCCCGATTCCCCCACCAACGCCACCGATTCCCCCGCCGCCACCGTCAGGTTGAGCGCGCACACCGCCGGGGTCGCCCCAAAGGCGATCGTCAATTGTTCTACTTGCAACAGGGTCATGGTGTTTAGGAGCGCTGCGGTGATCCCGACCAATCCAACAGCCGGGCAAACGTATCAATATCGATAAAACTCAACTGTAGCAGGATTGCCAGCAACGGCCCCTGCTGCCGGGTCTGCACCTTGCGGGCCACCGCCAACTGCTCGGCACTGACGGTCATGGTCTCCAACAAATAGCGCTCCAAGGCAATTTGCTGGGCATCTCTTAGGTCTTCATCGGCAGTCATGACAGCCCCAGCAGGGTGAGCGGCCCCCAGACTACCGCAAACGGTTCCCGCCCCCAAACGTAAAGCCTTTCTTAACCACAGGATAAGATCGGTTTATGGACGATCGCCCGGTGGTAAAATGCCAAAGTAAGCCTTTGTCAAGCCTCCCATGTTGTCTACCGAACTGGAGCGATCGCCCGTAGCTACCTCTCTCGGTCGCGTCTTGGTGGTGGAAGACGAAGCCACGATCCGCGAGACCATTGTGCTGGCGCTCCGCGACGAAGGATTTGAAGCCTTGGTCGCCGAAGATGGCTACGCCGCCCTGGGGTTAGCCCACAAATCGGATCGGATTGACTTGATTGTTTTGGATGTCATGTTGCCCTACGTCAACGGCTTGGACGTGTGTCGAGCCATTCGCCAAGAAGGAAACCCCGTGCCGGTTCTGATGCTCAGCGCCAAAGGCAGCGAACCCGATCGCATTGTGGGGCTAGAAGTGGGGGCAGACGACTACTTGGGCAAACCCTTTGGCATGAAGGAGCTGATTGCCCGGTGTCGGGCCCTGCTACGGCGGCGACGGCTGACCTACCAGGAACCCCAAAACGTGTTGCGCTTTGGGGACATTGTCATGTATCCCCAGGAATGCCGGGTGGTGGCCCGGGGCAACGAAATTGGGCTTTCCCCCAAAGAATTTCGGATCTTGGAATTGTTTTTGCGCCACCCCCGGCGAGTGTGGTCGCGGGAGCAACTCCTCGAAAACATTTGGGGCACCGACTTCGTCGGCGACAGCAAAACCGTCGATGTGCACATTCGCTGGCTGCGGGAGAAACTGGAAGCCGACCCCAGCGACCCCAAATACTTGGTGACCGTGCGCGGGTTTGGGTACCGTTTAGGCTAGCAGGCTTTGCCCCTGGGAAAGGTGACATCCTCCCGACGCTC
>DMPD01000116.1 GCA_003456125.1 Cyanobacteria bacterium UBA8156
CTTGGGGTTCCACATAAAAGCCGAAGGCCCCCACCCGACCCACCCCCAAAGCGTAGCCCGTAGTCCCGATCGGTTCGGCCCGGAGGGGTTTGGCGCAACGGCGAAACCAGCGGGGATGATCGTCGAGGTAGGCGATCGCCGTCTTCTGGTCGGTCAGCAAATCCATGTACCCTACATAACGGTGTTGGAAAACAACCGGACGGCGCTGGGACTGCCCGGAATCTTTCTCCATACCTTGCGTGTCCCCTGCCAAAGCTTGAACCCCAATGGCTTTTTCTCTGCCCTATTTTACGATCGCCGACTGGCATCGTGCGCGATCGTGCCGCACCAAAGTGTATTACGGCAAGCATGGGTACGCCCAAACCAGCGGTGTCACCGCCCACCAAAAGCTATTGGGGGAGGGGCGGTACATCCTGCACAAATTGGCGCAACTGCGGTTTCCCGATGGCGAAACCATTGTGGCGCCAACCCTGGCGGCAGGTTTGACGGCTACGGCCATCGCCTTGACCCGCCACCCCGTAACCCTGTTTGAGCCGGTCATCGTCGCCAACGATTGTTTGATCCGGCCCGATATTTTGCACCGGGTGGGCGATGGTTGGGTGTTGGGGGAAGTCCGCAGCAAAATCTACAGCAGTCAGGGCCCCCGTCCCTTCCGCAACAAACGGGGGGACATCGGCAGTGCCTGGCGGCCCGCCCTCGAAAGCCTGGCCTTTCAGCACTGGGTTTGGAGTCTGCACCAATCCGATCGCGCTCCCATCCAGTGTTGGTTGTGGGTACCCGATCGCGATCGCCCCTGTAGCGTCGATCGCCTGAGCGATCGCTTTCGGTTGCAGCCGGGGCCCTACCAAGGGGTACCCAGTCGCCTCCGGGGCATCACCGTGGAATTGTTGGCCCCGATTCCGCCAAACTTGGTGCTGACGGAAGTCGATGTCACGGCCGAGGTGACCGCGCTGTTGCCGGAGCTCATTCCCCAATGGCAGGAGTTGGCCGCAACCCGGATGCAAAAGGTGCGCACTCCCCTGGGGCCCCATTGCAAAAACTGTGAATTTCCGGCGGGATTTGCGGAATGTTGGGGCGAGTTGGCCCACGTCCAACCCCATGTCTTCGACCTGAGTGGTCAGCCCATCGCACTGGCCGAAACCTTAGCCCAAGGCAAAGCCAGCGCCTGGGATCTGCCCGTAGACACCCTCGACGAACGGCAATTGCTGCAATGCCAAAGCTGGCAAACCGGCCAAGAATGGCGATCGCCCCAACTGCGCTCCCTCCTGCAAAAATGCTCCTATCCCCTCCACTTCATCGATTTTGAAACCTCCCGGTGGGTCATTCCCCTCCATGCCTACCGTCCCCCCTACGAACAGGTGGCTTTTCAATGGAGTTGCCACACCCAGACCGCGCCCGATGCCCCCCTCCAACACCAAGACTGGCTCGACCTGGATAACCCCGATCCCAATCTTGGCTTTGTGCGATCGCTGCGGGAGTGGGTGGGCGATCGGGGCACCCTCATCGCCTGGGGAAACCACGAAAACAGCGTTTTGCGGCAACTCTGCTACCAAATTCCCGATCCCCCCCTGCAAAAATGGCTGGCCAGCATCGTGAGCTTTGGCGATCGCCCCCGGCCCCACCGCCCCGATCCGGCCATTTCGCTGCGCATTCTGGACTTGCACGAAATCGCCCGCAAACACTACATGCATCCGCGCCTCAACGGCAAAACTTCCCTCAAAACCATGGTGGCCGCCGTCTGGCAAACCAATTCCTACCTGCAGGTTTTGCCCCACCTGCAACCCTACGTTGCCCACCAAGACGGAGCACTCCTCAGCCCCTATGCCGCCCTGCCCACCCCCGAAATTGACGGTCACCCCCTGTCCATCCGAGAAGGGGAAGAAGCCCTATTGGCTTACCAAGACGTGCTGTTTGCCAATACCGCGATCGCCCCGCCATCAAAGCCCTCATTGGCGAAGCCCTGCGCCAATACTGCCAATTGGACACCCTGGCCATGACCGTGCTCTGGCACCACTGGCTGCGGCCCTGATGGGCGATCGGAATTTCTGGCCGCCGCTCAAGCCTTGATGGTCGATTCCTCGGCAGTCAATCTGCCACTATCGCTAGAACCGACACTCATTGCGCCCGTTTCGTCATGACACAGCCAAAAAATTCGTGTGCGATTGCTGCAAAAAATCTTCTCGAGACAAGGGGGATGCAAGCCTCAAAGGAGACCAAGGCAACTTTGCGATGGTATAGCCCATAGGCTGCAAGAAATCCCAGAGATCGGCACGAGTGTCTCCAGACCAAGCCTCAAAGATGATTTTGGGAGCAAACTCTTGCAAGATAGTTCTCGCTCCCTGTAAAACAGCTAGCTCATTGCCCTCGGTATCAATTTTCAGCAAAGCGCGCTTATCGACAAAGTAAGGACGGTAACGATCTAGGGTATGCTGTTCCACCGCAATCGTTCTCAGATTGCTCCTAAAGTGTTCTTGCTGTTGCAGTTCTTGGATGGTTTGAGGATTGGTGGTACCCAACCAAGTCTCTTGTTCAGGAAAGCAAAGTTCAATCGCGTCGGCATCTGCTCCCACGGCTACGGGCAACAAAGATGGAGTCACTTGGTTGAGGGCGCAGGTTTCTCGAAAATAGTTGTGACAGGTAGGATTTGGCTCAAAGGTAAGGGTTTCGATGCCATGAATCAAAAACAGCAAAGAGTGGGTACCGTAGTTTGCACCAATGTCTACAAAAAGTTCTGGAGGGTCGGGAGCCGTCAGGAGTGCTCGATAGGTCTCTTTAATTTCCACATCGTGGCCCAGAATCGAAACGGCGGTGTCCCAGTCCAGCCACAAGCGCTCCATTGTGAGAGGGGCTAAAACCGAACGCCCCAGAAAAGACAAATGCCATACCCCATCTTGGCCTTGAGACGGTTCTCCCCGAAACAACTTGGCAAATTCACGGTGAAAGAAGGCTTGTTGTGATGGGCTCAGGTTCTGATAAACGCGGTTCAACACCGGTCGGAAAACTGAACTCCTCACACTCCAAAAGACAGTCTGTTGAGCTAGCTGGCGCAGACCTTGCTTCAAGGGAGAGAACATATCATCTACTCACCGATCGCCCGGGATGCTTGCTGAGTTGCGGTTTGGGCCGACTCCCACAGCAGCTTCAGGACTTTGCCCCGTTCCGACACCGGGATGTACTCCACCACTTCCCGGAGGGTGGCCCGCACCCGGGTTTGAATCCACGGTTGGGCAAAGCGATCCACATTGGCCAAGTTGGCGTTGCGGGGCACCGGATAGCGCTGCATCAGGGCCGCGGCAACGGGCAATTTCTCATCGCAAAACCAATCATTGGTGTTGCCGATGCACAACTCCCAAAACTCCAGAGCGGTTTCGTATTCCCGGAGAGCCCCCTGCAGGGCTTCTACCCCGGCGGTATTGGGGGAGCGGGCGGCGATGTCTACCGCCTGCCGAGCGCGAAACAGGGCCCGTTGGTAATCCGCCAACACCAGGCGATCGGTATTGAGATGGGTGGGCACCAACCGGATTTGCCGCAGGGCGTGCACATTGCTCGTGGCGGTGGGGGCTACGGTTTCTTGGGGGGCCGCTGCCCGGGCCAAACCCGGAGCCAACAACAGCCAACCGGTGACCAAGGGAGCTAAGTAACGGCGCAACACGGCAATTTTCACGGCAATTCCCTCCGAAGGATTCGCAAAAGGTTTCGCAAAAGGGTTCGTAAAAGTAAGGTTCGCAACAGTTGGCCACCCGCAGATGGGGGTAGTTTAGCAAGGAAGAGGGCGATCGCGCTAGCCGGAAACCGCTACACTAAAAAGCCGTACCCCGCAACCGTGCCGATGGCTACCCGAATTTTTCTGTGCGACGAGCGCGAAGAGCCGGAAATCCGTCAATTTATCCGGGAAGCTGCCGCCAGTTTTGCCAAGGGCGAGGAATACATCATTACCTGGGGTTGCGGCAACGTGACTTCCGTGCAGGTGGGCGATCGCGCTTTTCTCAAACGCATCGGGCGGCAGCCCCACGGTTTTTTTGCGGCAGGGTACGTGGTAGCGGCCGAAAAACGGTATCAACTGCGGCTGCGCGATCGCCGGTACCAAAACCTGAGCGAAGCCTACGACACCGAGTTTTTCCGGGGAAATTTTACGATCTGGCTGGCGTGGGAGGCTTGTACCGACTACGACACGCCGTTGCGGACGGCCCGCCTCGAAGAAATGCCGGAATTTCGGGGCGCTTTGTTCAACCCGACGGTGGGGGGCGGTGCCTTCCGGGCGGAATTTGTCGATTTGCTGGAAGAAGAGTGGGAAGACCACGGCGAAGCGGCCGCCAAACAGAAAAGAGCGTTTCGGTTGGTGGATTTTTTCATTGCCCGTGGTCAAAAAGCCAATCAGCAGGGGAAACCGGCGGAAGCGGTGGAATGGTACGGTCAGGCGATCGACATCGATCCCAACTGTGCCAAAGCCTTTGTGGGGTCTGCCAACGCGCTCCAAGCATTGGCAGAACACCCCCGGGCGATCGCCGACTACACTGAGGCCCTCGACATTGGTTCTGCCTACGACAAAGTGGCTTTTTACCGGCGGGGGGTATCCCATGCCGCCCTTAAAGATTGGGCCGCGGCGGCCCGTGATTTTGGCCGAGCCGCTGCCCTCGACCCCCGCAATACCGAGGCGCTGACCCAACAGGCGATCGCCCTCTACAAAACCCGGGACTTTGCCAAGGCGATCGCCGCGTTGACGGAGGCGGTAAACCGCGATCCCGAAAACACCGAAGCGTTGTTGTATCTGGGGCGATCGCACTACAACCGCAAAGAATATGAAGCCGCCTTGGCGCGCTTTGAAGCCCTATTGGATGTGGCCCCCGACAGCGCCGAAGGCTTTTACTATCGAGGGGTGACCCTCACCAAACTCACACCGCCCCGGGAACAAGAAGCCCTCTTGGACCTCAAAAAAGCTGCCCGGTTGTTCAAGAACCAAAACCAACTCGATCGCTACGTCAAAGCCCGCAATTTAATCGATGTGTTGTCCACCGAAGAAGGGGAAGACGAAGTCTTGCGGTTGCCCCAAGCCGAAGCCCCGGTGTTGACCCCGCCTGCCGCCAAAGTCGAGGAGTCCCCCCCCGTCGAAGCGAAAGCCGAAGTTGGCGAGGAGGAGCGGCGGCCCGATCGCCTGCGGGAAGCGGAGAAACGGGCCCTAGAGCTCACCCTCGAACGCTACAGCCAAGAAGGCTGGGAGATTGCGCC
>DMPD01000236.1 GCA_003456125.1 Cyanobacteria bacterium UBA8156
AGCATTGCAGGGTGGCCTGCACGCCACCCCACTGTTCGTTGCCCAGGGTGACCGAAAAGCTGCCCTAGATCGCACTGGCTACCTTTTCAGGGCCGGTTTCTACGGGCAGATCCGTCGTGCTGTACTCCGTCCAGGATCCCTCGTAAATGCGAACCTTGGGGTAGCCAAGCAGATGCTTTAGTACGACATACTGGAGCGTTGCCTCCCGCCCAGTACTGCACGACACGATAATGTCGCTGGCAGGGGTAATGCCGCGCTCGGCCAGCAGTTGGCGCAGCTCATCGAGGGGCCTGAGCTTGTGGGGGTTTTTGAGCGCCTCTTGGGCGTTGTTGGCCTCTGTAAAGGTGGGCCAAGGAATGTTGCGAGCGCCCGGGATGTGACCGTTACGCACCCACAGGTCGCGATCGCCCCGGAACAGATCGGCAGGACGCGGGTCGATAAACACCACACCGGGCTTGCCCAGCAGTTGCCGCACCTCGTCGAGGGTTACGCGGATATCGCGGCGATCGCGCACGCTGAACCCTGTCTTCTGGTAGCGCGGAAACTCCTTCGTGACATTTTTCCCAGCCGCCTTGTATCCGGCAAACCCCCCATCAAGGACATAGGCCTCTTTTACCCCCGAACGCTCTAGCAGGTAGGCCACCATCGTAGCTCCAAGTACGTCGTTACCGGCGGAATACACCAACACCTTGCTGTTTATCGCAACGCCAGCTTCCGAAAAGATTTCGCCCAGTTTCTTGTTGTTCCAATACTGCACGGGCAAAAAGCCATCGGGGCCGCGAAAAGCAATATCGGCAACGTGTACAGCATTCGGGACGTGTCCGGCAATGTATTCGAGGGGGTTGTTGCGCACATCCAAAACGCGCAGATCGCTGTCTGCCGAATGACTGGCAACCCAGTCGGGAGAAACAAAATTCACTGTAGTCTTAGATGAAGATGCAAACAAGGGAAGAGACAACAGTGAAAACAGAGTTATTCCCAGCAGGAAAAGTACCACAAAAGCCAACGGATTGAATCGCTTCGACTTGAAGACAATAGCTTGAGAAAAGTGCATAAACGCTCCAAAAATTTGCAAAATACACCAGCGAAATCGACTTTGAATCGCTCTTACTTGGGCTTGCCATAGGGAGTAGATCGCTCTAAAATCTCCTTGAGCACAAGCGTGATCAGCGCCAACAGCCCAAGCATGAGCGATGCCGCAAAGGCTTCTTGAGTCTGATAATTTTTGTAGGCATCTTCCACGTACAACGGTAGGGTTTGGGTTTGACCGGCAATGTTACCTGAGACCACAGAAACTGCACCGAACTCTCCCATGGCCCGGGCATTGGTGAGCAGCAGACCGTAGAGCAAGCCCCAACGGATGTTGGGTACGGTGACACGCCAGAAAATTTGCCAGTTGCTAGCTCCCAGAGTTCGCGCTGCTTCCTCTTCCGCTGGACCAATTTCTTCGAGGACAGGAATCACTTCCCGCGCGACAAAGGGCATCGATACGAAAGTCGTTGCCAAGACAATTCCGGGTATGGCAAAAACGATATTGATGTTCCACGACTCCAGCAAACCACCAAACCAACCCTGGCGACCATACAAAAGTAAAATGATCAAACCCGCAACCACAGGAGATACGGCAAAAGGCAGATCAATAAGACTGATAAGTAAAGCTCGTCCGGGAAAGCGATTGCGCGCAATAACCCAAGCAGCACACAGACCAAACACTGCATTGGCAGGAACGGCAATTCCAGCCATTAAAATCGTCAGCTTAACGGCATGGATAAAGTCTTCACCTCTCAAAGATGTCACAAAGGCCGGAATTCCTTTGGAAAAGGCAGCATAGATGACACTAAGTACCGGGAAGAACAGAATGAGTGCTAGATAAAGCAGCGCAACTATAATCAAGCTGAGCGTATACCAGGAATTTTTTTGGCGCGCTTGATTGTACTGTTCACGATCTGCACCTACTGTACTAGCCATTATAGTGCCGTCCCCATTGCTGCAAGAGGTTAATCACTAAGATCAAAATGAGTGAAATGATCAGCAGCACAAATCCAATGACGGTAGCACCAACATAGTCATAGTTTTCGAGGCGCTCGAACACAAGCACGGGTGCAATTAAATCCTCAAATGGAATGTTGGAGGCAACGATTACGACGGAGCCGAACTCCCCGATCGCCCGGGAAAATCCCAAGACGACCCCCGTTAAAATAGCGGGCAGCAAAGTTGGAAACAACACTTTCCAAAAAGTTTGCGATTCCGTTGCTCCCAGACACCAAGCCGACTCTTCTATTTCTCGCTCGATTTCGTGAATGACGGGTTGCAGCGTGCGCACAACAAAGGGCAACGAGATAAAAACCATGGCCACAAACACTCCTGTGCGCGTGAAAGCCACCCTGATGCCCAGAGGAGCGAGCAGGGAACCAATCCAGCCTTCTTCGCTGTACACCGTCGCCAGCGTGATGCCCGCCACAGCCGTGGGCAAGGCAAACGGCAGGTCAATCGCAGCATCCACCCAACGCTTGCCGGGGAATTCATAGCGCACCAACACCCAAGCCAACAGCAAGCCAAAGACGCCATTGAGGGCTGCGGCCAGAAATGCCGTCACAAAAGTAACGTTGTAGGCAGAAACCGCAATCTCGCTCGTGGCAATTTCCCAAAATTCAGCGGGGGGCGAACTGACCGCTTTGGCGATCAGAGCGGCCGTTGGTAACACCAACATCACCCCCAAATAACCCAAGGTGATTACCCACGGAAACGACATCCAGCGCTGGATCGCGGCGATCGCAGTCTTACCCCTTCCCATAGAGCATCCTCCATATCTTTGCTTTCACCTCTTTCAAACCACCTCTTTCAAATCGCTGGACTTCGGACTTCAACAATGCGATCGCATCTTGCATCGGCGATTAAGACGCATCCCAACAATGCACCAACTCCAAAAAAAGGCTCACCCTTGCCGGTTTGGTACCCGCTGGTATGCCTGAAAACCTTCCCCGATTCCCGGCAGAACCGACCAATCAAAATTGCAGCTTGCCTAAAGATATAGTCATTTTAATTA
>DMPD01000083.1 GCA_003456125.1 Cyanobacteria bacterium UBA8156
TCACCGGCCCGCCCGCTTCTGAGAAGAGCACCACTTTATCTGGATTCTGGGGTTTTTTCGTCTTCACACCGCATCCTTACCTTTGGCATTGAGAGACCGTGATGAATCAAAGATGGACACGGCGTACCTTTTTGCAAGGAGTGGGAGCCACTATGGCTTTGTCTGCCTGCTCGTCGCCCCCCGCCGCCAATTTCCTATCAGAAACCTTAGAACCAGTGATCCGTCCGGATTGTTTGGAAAAACCAAACCTCACCGTTGGTTTTGTACCGGTAAACGACTGTGCCCCTTTTGCCGTAGCCCTGGAAAAAGGATTTTTTTACAAATATGGTCTGAACGTTGTTTTGAGTCGGGAAGCAAGCTGGGGAAATTCGCGGGACGGTCTAATTTTTGGTCGCTTGGATGCTTCGCCGGTGGTATCGGGAGCAGTGACCAACGCTCGTACCGGTGCCGAGGGAGCGCGTCAATTCCCGCTTTGTGCCGCTATGACCATCCACCGCCATGGCAACGCTCTGACCATGAACCAAGGTCTCTGGAACGGGGGCGTGCGACCATGGTTTACCTACAGGGGCGACTTAGCCGCCTTCGGTCAAGATTTGCGGGCCGCTTGGCAAACCATGCCTTTAGAGAGTCGCGTATGGGCGGTAGTGTTGAGTTCTTCTATCTACGAGTATTTTGTGCGATACCTGTTGGCAGCGGTGGGCATCGACCCGATGCAAAACCTGCGTCTTATTATTACTCCGCCGCCCCAAATGGTGAGCAACGTCCGCATTGGTTCCATGCAAGCCTACATGGTGGCGGAGCCGTGGAACACGCGGGCTATTTCCGGCAATGAAGGGATTGGGTTTACTTTTGTGCAGGGGCGAGAAATTTGGCGCGGGCATCCGGATCGGGTGCTGGCAGTGGGGGAACCGTTTATCGAGAAATACCCCAAAACCTATCGTTCTCTGGTGAAAGCGATGATTGAAGCCTGTCGGTATTGTGGCGATCCGGCGAATCGAGCGGAAGTGACAGCGCTGATCGCACAGCGGAGTTTTACCGGAGCCAGCCCGAGGTTGATCGAACCGGGCATTTTGGGAAATTACAACTACGGTGGCTTTGATGCACAGCCGCGCTTGATAGATAGTCCGGACACCACCTTGTTTTTTGATTTAGCCGAGCCTCTGGGCGGTGGTGCCAACGATCATTCCACCTTTTTGTGGCAATCGCAAAGCCTGTGGCTGATGACCCAAGCCGTGCGGTGGGGGCAAATACCAGAACTTCCGAAAAATGCCGAGGAGATTGCCCGTCAAGCTTGGCGTACCGATCTGTATCGAGAAATTGCCGCTGAGATGGGTATCGCCTGCCCAACGGAAGATTCCAAAATGGAGCCGGGCAGTGCCTTTATTGACGGTCGCCCCTTTGATCCCAGCGATCCCGGGGGATACCTCAGGGGATTTGAGATTCGGGCAAATGCCCCCAAAATTTTCGCTCGGGTCTAGCCTCACACACCAAGCAGGAGAGGATATGAGTTCCAGCATTGGCAACGGGAATCCGTTTTTGGTTATTGAACACATTGTCAAAGCTTATCGCAAGCCTAGTGGCGATTCTTTTGTGGTGTTGGACGGCATCGATCTGACAATTGGTGCTCAAGAGTATGTTTCGGTGATTGGTCACTCGGGCTGCGGCAAATCGACCTTGATGCGGATTGTTGCGGGCTTGGAAAAAACAACCGCTGGTCAAGTATCTTTGGAAGGTAAATCCGTGCGCAAGCCCGGCTCCGAGCGAATGATGGTATTTCAGGGATATGCTTTGCTGCCTTGGCTTACGGTGCGGGAAAACATTCGGATGGCGGTGGACGAAGTTTTTAAGGCGATGAACCGAGCCGACAAAACTGCTTTGGTGAACGAGCATATCGAGATGGTGAAGTTGACCGCCGCCGCCGACAAGTATCCCCATGAATTGTCAGGGGGGATGAAACAGCGGGTGGGAGTAGCCCGGGCTTTGGCCACGCGACCCAAAATGCTGTTGTTGGATGAGCCCTTTGGGGCGCTGGATGCCTTAACCCGGCCCAAGTTGCAGCAAGATGTCCTTGACATTTGGCGGCAGCATCCCCAAGCCGTGATGATGATTACCCACGATGTGGACGAGGCTATTTTTATGTCCGATCGGGTGGTAATGATGACCAATGGCCCCGGTGCCACCATCGGCCAAGTGCTGGATATTCCTTTGCCCCGACCACGCGATCGCCATGAGTTGCGCGAGTCCAAAGACTACTACGAGCTTCGGAACGAGGCTCTAGATTTTCTGGAACGCTACCAGTAGGCTTGGGAAGTGTGGAGAAATGTTGGTATCACCCTAGCCGTGCCACCGACAATCTTTGCTCCCTCCCGGTAACAAGCCATACCGGAAGGGGGAGTGAAGCATTATTGTCAAGCTCAGCAGGAAACATATCTTCTGCAGGTCGTATGCTAGAGAACACCCTGTGATCCCAGAGTCTGTGAACAAAGTGCGCATCGGTGTATTGGCCTCCGGCAGTGGCAGCAACTTTGGCGTCATTGCTCAGCAAGCCCAAGCCCCCAACTATCCCGGTGAGATCGTGGTTTTGGTCTGCAACCAAGCCCAAGCCCAGGCGCGGGAGCGGGCGCGGCATTGGGGCATCCCCGAGCACCTCATTGCCAACCGGGACTATGCCCATCGCGAAGATCACGATCGCGCCGTCGTCGCCGCCCTGCAACAGCAGCGCGTGGAATTGGTGGTAATGGCCGGCTGGATGCGGGTGGCCACCCCGGTTTTGTTAGCCGCCTATCCCGAGCGCATCTTGAACATCCATCCCAGCCTCCTGCCCAGTTTTCGGGGGATGCACGCCGTGCAGCAAGCCCTCAACTACGGCGTTAAAATCAGCGGCTGCACCGTCCACATCGTGCGACTCGAAGTGGATAGCGGCCCTATCTTGGCCCAAGCTGCCATCCCGGTCTATCCCGCAGATACCGTTACCAGCCTGCAACAACGCATCCAAATCGAAGAGCACCGCATCTACCCCGAAGCGATCGCCCAGTACATCCAGGACGGCTACCGGGTCGAAAGTGTGGGCAGTCCCACAAACGGGGCCATACCTGCTACCCTAGATCAACAGTAAGTTTGGGTCTCCCCCAGAGCTTCGGTCTTGACAAAAAGAATTTAGCGCAGAAACCCTCATGAAAGTCTTGGTAATTGGCGGCGACGGGTATTGCGGCTGGGCCACAGCGCTGTACTTGTCCAATCGCGGGTATGAAGTCGGTGTATTTGACAACCTCAGCCGTCGTCATTGGGACTTGAAATTGGGGGTAGATACCCTGACCCCCATCGCGGCGATGCCAGCCCGATTGGCGAAGTGGCAAGCCGTTTCCGGAAAGAAAATCGAGTTGTTTGTGGGAGACACC
>DMPD01000206.1 GCA_003456125.1 Cyanobacteria bacterium UBA8156
TTTTGGCTCTGGGTTTGTTTCCGTGGACGTTATCCAGGATTTTAAGATAAAATGTCTTGCCCTAGCGGCTTTCAGGTTTTGAGACCGCTGGCGGTCAGTCCTTTGACCAGTTGCTTCTGGGCGACAAAAAATAGGGCGATCGCCGGCAAGGTGGCGATCGTGACGGCCGCCATCAACAGCGACCAATCGGCGGTGTATTGCTCTTGAAACGATGACAACACCAGTTGCACCGTCTGCAGCTCGGGTCGAGTGGTAAACACCAAAGGCTTAAACAGGTCGTTCCATTCCGCCAAAAAGGCAAACAACGCCAGCACGGTCAAAGTGGGGCGTAAGGCGGGCAAAACCACATACCACAAAATTTGACCGCGGTTGGCTCCATCCAAGGCGGCCGCTTCTTCGAGGGCTAAAGGAATGCTCTGCACGGCTTGCCGAATCCAAAAAACGCCGTAGCCGCTGACGGCCGTGGGCCAAATCAACGCACCGTAGGTGTCGATCGCCCGGCCCCATTTCAAAACCGTAAACAAAGGTACCGCCAACAACGGCAACGGCACGGCAATGGTGGCGATCGCCAAAAACAGCAGGAGGTTGCGACCGGGGACGGGCAACCGGGCCAAAGCATAGCCAGCGCACACGGAAGTCACCGTTTGGCTGGCGGTGACGGTCAGGGCCACCAACGTGGAATTGGCGAAGGCCCGGACAAAATGGCCCTGGGCCCAGGCTTGGCGATAATTGGCCAGACTCCAGGGGCCGCCGTTCGGGTGCAGCGAGACCCACGCCGCATACAGGAGCGGACTCAACAGCAGCAGGGCTGCCAACGCCAACCCAATCGCCAGCACCGCATCGATCGTGTTTCTGCTAGGTTGTTGTGGCATGGTTACCCTTAAACCCCAAATTTCTATGTTTGCGGTGCCCCTCGCCTGGCTGCAACTGACCCACCAAAAGAGCCGTTTGGCGGTGGCCATTTCGGGGATTACGTTTGCCATCATTCTTATTTTCATGCAAATTGGTTTCCAGGATGCCCTGTTTCGCAGTGCGGTGCGCCTCCAAACCAATATCCAAGCCGATGTGGTGGTGATCAGCCCCCAGTCTACCAATTTGGTGGGAATGCGCAATTTTTCGCAGCGGCGGGCCCTCCAAGCCCTGGGGTTTCCGGAAGTAGCCGCGGTGAAACGCATCTACCTGGCGCTGACGGCCTGGAAAATTGACGAAAATCCCGCCGGCCAAACCCGCAATATCCTGGTGTTGGGGGCCGACCCTAATGCCGATGTGTTTTTGATGCCGGGCATTCGCGCCAATCTCCCCCTGACTAAGGAACAAGATGCGATCCTGTTCGATCGCACTTCGCGCGCGGAATTTGGGCCGATTTTTGCCCAAGGAATTTGCGGCCTCACCCAAGCCGATACCCCTGCCTGCCGCACCCAAGTGACCACCCTCCTCCAACAAATGCTCCCGGCCGGTTTTGTGGCTAACCATGCAGTCACTCGGGAGGTGGGGGGCCGCCAAGTGACGGTGCGGGGCTTTTTTGAGTTGGGGTCTTCCTTCGCCGCCGATGGGGCGATCGTCACCAGCGAGTTGAATTTTCTGCGGATCTTTGACCAGCGCCGACCGGGGTTGATCAACATCGCGGCGATTGACCTGCGGCCCAACCTGGGCGATACGGCGAAATACGATTTCATTTACCGCTGGGTGTTGACCCAACCGGGCGATCGCGTCTTTTTGCCAGCTAGCAAGTTGCGCTCCGACGGCCGCCGCGTGCACAAGGTGCCGGGGGATGCCGCCCGGGTGATGGTGCGCAAAACCGATTTGACCGTGGCCGATATTCGCCGCACCAACGATGTCACGGCTGACGACCTCCGGATTTTGACCCAACCGGGTTTTATTGAGTTTGAGCGGAGCTATTGGCAAAACAGCACGGCGATCGGGTTCATTTTTACCCTGGGCACGGTGATGGGGTTTATCGTGGGGGTGGTGGTGGTCTACCAAATTCTGTATACCGATGTCTCCGATCACATGGCGGAGTATGCCACCCTCAAAGCCATGGGCTACAGCAATCTCTTCCTGTCTTGGGTGGTGATTCAAGAGGCGATCGTGTTGGCGGTGTTGGGGTACATTCCGGGCTTTGGCGTGGGCTGGTTTCTGTACAACCTCACCCGCAATGCCACCCGGTTGCCCCTGGCCATGACTTGGGAGCGCGGCTGGCAGGTGTTTGGACTGACGATTTTGATGTGTGCGATCTCCGGGGGCATTTCCCTCCGCAAGGTGCAGTCCGCCGACCCCGCCGAAATGTTCACCTAAGTTTGCCGGCTTATTGGCATCGCCGACCAGTACCTCCCGGAAACACCAGCATCAGCGAAACCCAAGTACGGGGGCGGTGCCCCTGCGACCCACTTTTAGGGATGAGCTTGAGGTAATGTTAATTTGAGGTGCTGTTAAAGCAATCCCAAGGTTTTTGAGGGCTAAGGTGTTTGAGGGCTGGCGTTTTTGAGGGCTAAGGTTTTTGAGGGAGAAG
>DMPD01000052.1 GCA_003456125.1 Cyanobacteria bacterium UBA8156
AATCCCAATTTTGGGCTGGGTCTGGTTTGGTGGCCTGTGGCTGCTGGTGCGGGCGGTGGTTCCTCAGCAGCCGGATTGTGGACATGAACTACGGCAAAACCGGGACGTTGGCAGCGCTGCTGTGGCGGGAGGGACTAGCCCTTGTTGCCCTGTTGCTGGTGTTTACCTCCCTGGATAGCAATGGGTTTATCACCAGTTGGACGTTGTTTGCGCCCCTGCCCCTGATCATTGATTTTGCGTTTATGGCCGCCGACGGGCCCAAACGGCAATGTCTGCGCGATCGCCTGGCGGGCACCATTGTGGTGTGTACCCGCAAGGGGTTAGATTTGGATCGAAAGGTGGGCAAAGCCTTGGGTTGGCTGGGGGAGAATGGGGGGGCCCTCTGGCGGGAAACCCGCGCCACCGGTGCCCGGCGCTCCCGCTGGGAAGAAGACACCCCCGATTGGGAAAGCCCGCCCCCTACCCGTCGCCGGCGATCGCGACGAAGATACTAGAGCGACGGTACTAGAGGCGTTACCCACCATGACTATCGTCATCTACAGCGATGTATTTTTGCAACACGACACGGGGTGGGGTCACCCCGAAAGTGCCGAGCGATTGCGGGTTGCGGTACCGGCCCTCCGCGCGGCATTGCCGGAACTACAGTGGCAAGAGCCGATTCCCCGTCCCGATTTGGCGGATTGGCTCGCTACAGCCCACAACCCGACCTATTTGCAAGAATTGGCAGCTTTGGCGGCCCAAGGCGGGGGGACTTGGACAGACGACACCCCCATCGCGGCGGGCAGTTGGGAGGCGGCCCAGACGGCCGTAGCGGCCTGGTTGACGGCGGTGGATCGGGCGATCGCCGGGGAACCGGCCTTTGCTTTGGTGCGGCCCCCCGGTCACCACGCCCGGCCCCACAGCGCCATGGGGTTTTGTTTGTTGGCCAACGCGGCGATCGCCGCTCGCTATGCCCTCAGTTTGCCCGGCATCGAGCGGGTGGGGATTTTGGATTGGGATGTGCACCACGGCAACGGCACCCAAGAAATTGTCGAAAACGATGCCCGGATCGCCTTTTGTTCTTTGCACCAGTGGCCCCACTATCCCTTTACGGGGCGCGCCCAGGATACCGGCCCCCACGGCAACGTTTTGAATTTGCCCCTACCCCCCGGCACCGATCGCCCCACCTATCGCGCACTGGTTCGTGAAAAGGTGCTGCCCTTTTTCCAAGAATTTGCTCCCCAATTGTTGTTGGTGAGCGCTGGGTACGACAGCCTGGCAGGGGATCCCCTGGGCGGCTTGCAATTGGAGCCGGATGATTACGGGGATTTTGCCAAATGGAGTCGGAGCTTGGGCTGTCCGATAGCTTTGGGACTGGAAGGGGGGTACGAGCCCCAAAGAACGGCGGCGGCCTTGGTGGTTACCCTCACCGTCCTGTCTGCACCCATGGCCCCATGAAGATCCAACCGCTGAAAACCAGTGTGGGTACGGGGGTAGATTTGGTGCCCCTGTTGGATGTCGTATTTTCGATCCTGGCGGTGTTTGTGTTGCAGGCGGCCAACTTGGCTCCCCCGCGCCGTCTGGGGGTGGAATTACCCCCCCGTCCTGCGGCCGAAGTGAGTACCCCCCGAGAAATGTTGGTGTTGGTGTTGACCGCCGCTGGCGAAGTGACCCTCGAGGATCGCCCCCTCACGGCGGATCTCGCCCCCACCATTCAAGAATTTTTAAGCCGATCGCCCCAAGGGTTGGTGGTGTTGAACGTAGCCGATGATACTGTGCCCTACAAGAAAGCCCTGGAACAGGTGCAGGCCCTGCGGGCGATCGCCGGCGATCGGGTCGCCCTGGCCACCGCTGAAGCCGTGCCCCCCCGCCCATGAAACGCGAAGGACTGTGTTTGGCCCTGTCGCTGGCCCTCCATGCGGCCCTGTGGCAAATTCCCGGGTCGGAGGTAACCCAGAGCGCCGTCTCGGCGGCCACCGTGGCGTTGGGGGAGCCCATTCCGGTGGTGACCCTGCCCCCCGAACTGCCCGAAACCATGCCGTTGCCCACCGCAGGCTTGACGGTAACCGCGCTGCCAAGCCAGCCCCTCCGGGAAATCGAATTGAATCCCCAGGGGTTGCCCCCCCCCATCACCTTTGAATCACCCGAATTGGAGTTACCCGAAGACGCGCCCCCCATCGCCGTTGCCCCGGTGATTCCTCCAGCCCCGCCGCCACAGACGGAGCCGCCCCCACCGGCAGAACCACCGCCGGCGAAGCCCTTTGGTCAACTGCTGGCCGCTGCCTACAGCGAATACGGCTTCGAGCGGGTTTTGGCGCGGCAGATTGCCCCTCCCGATGTACCCGTACCCCCTGAAAAGCGAGAACTGGGGATCGACTGGATTCCCCCCGACCCCGCAGCGGCAGCCGGCCAAACGGGTACCGTCACCGTGTTGTTGATTGTGGCCCCCGACGGTACCGTTGAGCGGGAATTGATCGACAGCGAAGGCGATCGCAACTTGGTAGACCTCGCCCGCAGCACCGCCGCCCAGTACCGGTTTGCCCCCTTGACCACTCCCGACGAGCAGGGCAAATACCGCTTTGTCACCGTCAAGTATGTCTTCGCTCCCCCCGTAGACCTCTGAGCGCAGAAATATAGTCATTTTAATTAA
>DMPD01000139.1 GCA_003456125.1 Cyanobacteria bacterium UBA8156
ACCGCCGACACCCTGAAGGCGGGAGCCAGCCTCTGCGAACCGGCAGCGGTCGAGATTCTGACGACAGGGGCCCGCGCCCAAATCGACCGGTTGGTGCAACAGTATCGGGTGGCTTTCGACCGAACCTCGGCAGGAGATTTGGCCCTGACGTTGGAGGCGGCCCATTCGCGGCGACGGGTGTTGCACGCTGCCGATGCCACGGGCAAAGCCTTGATCGATGCGCTGATGGAAGCCATTCCCGAGGGGTTGTCCATTTTTACCGAGGCGATCGCCGTGGATCTGGACGTCCGGAGTGGTCGGTGCCAGGGGGTCTGGGTCTGGCAAGAGGGAGAACTGAGCCATTTCGGTGCCAAGGCGGTGGTGTTGGCGACCGGGGGGGCGGCCAGCGCCTTTGCCCAATCCACCAATCCCCCCGGCAGTACGGGGGACGGTCTGGCCATGGCGTGGCGCGGGGGAGCCATCCTCCGGGATCTAGAATTCATGCAGTTCCATCCCACCGCCTTGGCCGTAGCAGGAGCACCGCGTTTTTTGATCAGCGAAGCGGTGCGGGGGGAAGGGGCCCACGTCGTGGATGCCCGCGGCGATCGCTTTTTGTTGGCCTACGAGCCGGCCGGTGAGCTAGCCCCACGCGATCGGGTGAGTCGGGCGATTTTTTCCCATTTGCAATGCACGGGGGAGCCGGTGGCCTACGTGGACTTGCGGCCCATTCCCGCCGCCCAGATTGCCCATCGCTTTCCCAACATTGCCCGCGTTTGCCAAGAATGGCAAATTGATATTTATCGGCAACCCATCCCGGTCACCCCGGCGGCCCACTACGGCATGGGGGGCATTGCCACCGATACCTGGGGGGGCACCTCCCTGCCGGGATTGTATGCCATCGGCGAAACCGCCAGTACCGGGGTGCACGGTGCCAATCGCCTCGCCAGCAATTCCCTCTTGGAGTGTTTTGTGTTTGGCGATCGCCTGGCCCAACGGCTGGCGACCCTCACGACAACGGTCATCCCCCCGGAGATCGTCCCCACGTTTCCTTCCCCCGGCGAAGTCCCCCCGTGCACCGTCGCCGACATTCAGCAGTTGTTGTGGAACGCTGCCGGCATCGTGCGAGAGGGAGCGATCTTAGCCAAAGCCTTGGCCCAAGTGGAGCACTGGCGAGCCAACCATCGTGCTTGCTTTGAACCGGACAGCCTAGCCTTGCGCAATTTGTTGGATGTGGCCAAGCTGATGTTGCAGAGTGCCCTCGCCCGCACCGAAAGTCGGGGGGGGCACTTCCGCGCCGATTTTCCCGATACCGACCCCCACTGGGCCCAACACACCCTGATCCAGGGGGACATCCTGCGTCCCTATCCCCTCAACCAACCCTTACCCTACACCCTCTAGGTTATCCCCCACGGCTTGGGTGCCCAAAGCACCTTTGCCGTCCGCTTGGAGGTTTTGATAAGTTTGGGTGACCAGGGCCAGACCGGGCAAAGCCAGACCTTCGGCGGCAGCCTGCACCAACTGCAAATCTTTGACCAAGTTATCCACCGAGAAGCCAGGGGCAAAATCGCGATTCACCATGCGCGGCCCCAGATTTTGCAGCGACCAGGAACCGGCGGCCCCGCCACTGCACACCGCAACCACTTGGTGGGGATCGAGGTGGAGTTTGGTGGCTAGCGCAAGGGCCTCGGCTACCGCCAAGGTATTGAGGGCGGCCAAGACCTGATTGCACAACTTCACGGCTTGACCGGCACCCACGGGCCCGCACACATGCACTGCCTGGCCCATCGCCCGCAGATAGGGCTCTACCAAAGCGATCGCCGTGGGGTTTCCCCCCACCATAAAGGTCAAAGTGCCGTTGCGGGCCCCCACATCCCCCCCCGACATGGGGGCATCGATAAAAACATGACCGCTGGGAGCCAATTGGGCGGCGATCTGTTGCGCTACTGTCGGACCAATGGTACTGCAATCGACAATAGGGATGCCTGAAGCGATCGCCGGTAGGGCCCGTTGCACCACCGTGGCCACATCCTCACCGTTGCCCAAACAGGTAAACACCGCCGCTGCACCGGTCACGGCCTGAGTCACATCCGGGGCGATCGTCACCCCCGCCGCCCGGGCGATCGCCACCGTCGGCCGGGCGGGAGTCCGGTTCCAGCCCTGTACCGCAAACCCCTGCTTCACCAAATTGGCGGCCATGGCACTGCCCATCACCCCCAGCCCCAAAAACGCGATCGCGGCCATGCTTGCCCCTCCAGTACGCCCCAACAAAAAACCCGGAAGCTGCTGCTAAACCGGGTTGATTTTTCTCTGCACTTGCGACTCGCTTGGGAACTTACCCCCTGTCCGAGGGAACCATCCTGGTCAACTCCCCTAGGACTGAGCCGCCAACAGCTGTTGTTTGAGCCGCTCCAAGTCACTGGCCCAGCGGGGATCGGGTTGGCTGTCGCTTTCCCGATAGGTTTCCTTAACCCCACCTTCTTTGCTCGATCGCCCATTCCGAGATTTCTTATTCCGGCTGGGCCCTCCCCCCTCCCGCGGCGGTGCCACGGACACCCCTTTTGGGAGTTCTGGCTTGTCTGGACTGGCCGCCATCGGCTCCGCGCCCACCCCCTCTGTAGCTTCCGGAGCTTCCGGAGCCGGACTGGCCACCGGATTGGGATGCCGCTTCACCGGTCGAGGTACACGCGGGCGCGGTTCTGCCTCTTCCCCGGTATTCTCTTCCCCCTTGCCCTTCGTACGTGGGAGCGCCTTCTCCATTTTGATCGCCGTCCCCTCAAACTCGAGGCCGTTAAACTTCTCGATCACGGCATCCCCTAGCTCGTCCGTTTCCACCGTCACAAAGCCAAACCCTCGACACTTTCCAGTTTTTCGATCCGTCACCAGCTTCAGCGAGAGATGATCCCAGGATTGCTGAAAAATCTGCTCCAGGGCTTGGCGATCGCATTCAGCGGAAAGATTGCCGACGTACAGGCGGATGGACATGGAAAAACCTCGACACAGAAATACGAAACAGTAATACGAAAGAAACCGAGAACAGAAGCTCTATTAGGCTAACATAGGTTTCTGCCCTAGACAGCCACTTGTTGCCATTCCAACCGATCCAAAGTCTGCGATCGCGTATAGGCCCGCTCGAAGCTGTCCAGTTTCGCTTCAATCTGGAACGGTTCCCCTACCACACCGGTCACCGCCTCTTGGGTTTTCAGACCGTTGCCAGTGATGTACACCACAATCGTTTCTTCGGGGTCGATTTGCCCCGCTGCCACCAATTTCTGCAATACGGCCACGGTGGTACCGCCGGCGGTTTCCGTGAAAATTCCTTCGGTTTCCGCCAGCAGAGCAATCCCCGCCACAATCTCGGCATCGTTCACCGACTCGACTTGGCCGCCGGTCTTGCGGGCGATCTCCAAAGCATAAATGCCATCCGCCGGGTTGCCGATCGCAATGCTCTTGGCGATGGTCTTCGGCTTCACCGGGGTGACAAAATCCCGGCCTTCCCGGAAGGCGTGGGCAATGGGGGAACACCCTTCGGCTTGGGCCCCGCTAAACTTCACGGCTTTGTCTTCGACCAACCCCACTTCCACAAACTCGCGGAAGCCCTTGTAAATTTTGGTGAACAACGACCCAGAAGCCAAAGGCGCCACCACGCGATCGGGCAACCGCCAGCCCAATTGCTCAATCACCTCAAAGCCCAAGGTTTTCGAGCCTTCGGAATAGTAGGGACGCAGGTTGATGTTGACAAACCCCCAGCCGTAGCTGTTGGCCACCTCCGAACACAAGCGGTTCACTTGGTCGTAGTTGCCTTGTACCGCAAACACCTTGGGGTTGTAGATGACGGTGCCCAACACTTTGCCGGCTTCGAGATCGGCGGGAATAAACACCGAGCAATCCAATCCGGCGTGGGCAGCAATGGCTGCGGTCGAATTGGCCAAGTTGCCGGTACTGGCACAAGCAACGGTATCAAAGCCCAATTCTCGGGCCCGCGACAGGGCCACCGACACCACCCGATCCTTGAAGCTCAGGGTGGGCATGTTCACCGCATCGTTCTTGATGTA
>DMPD01000339.1 GCA_003456125.1 Cyanobacteria bacterium UBA8156
CCCCAGCGGGACATAACCCTGCGGGGGTTTTGGCTGGGGCAGTATCCCATCACCCAGGCCCAATGGCAAGCGGTGATGGGGGACAATCCATCCTACTTTCGGGGGAACAACCGGCCGGTAGAGCAAGTACCGTGGATCCTCGCCCAGGAATTCTGCCAAGCCTTATCGGTTCGTACCGGTCAGCGGTTTGGATTGCCCAGCGAAGCCCAGTGGGAGTATGCCTGCCGTGCGGGGAGCACCACCCGCTACCCCTTCGGCGCAGACCTTCGGCAGTTGATCGAATATGCCTGGTTTTGGGACAACAGCGACGGCGAGACCCACCCGGTCGGCGAAAAGCGCCCCAACGCTTGGGGTTTGTACGACATGTTGGGCAATGTGGCAGAGTGGTGCGCCGATACCTGGCACTGGAATTATGCGGGGCTGCCCACGGATGGAAGTCCCTACCAAGCCAAGCACCCCCCGCTGCGGGTGATGCGGGGGGGCAGTTGGGTGAATTTTTATACGTTTTGTTGTGCGACCGCCCGGGCCTACAACCACATCAATGCCGCCAGTGCCGGTAGCAATTGCGGCTTACGGGTCATGCGGGAATCCCCTGCAAGCGCGGGATAGCCTTGCCTTTGCGGTGCAGCAACATCAGCGACTGCAACAAATCGGGGCCGTGCAGCGAACCCATCAGCCCACAGCGCAACGGTCGCATCAGGGCGCCTTTTTTCACCCCCTGTTCCTTGGCAAAAGATTTGAGGAGGGCATCCGCGTCCTCGACCCTCTGGGGATTGGCTGCCGCCAAAACTTGGGCAAAGTCCGCCAACAGGTGGCGGTGATCGCGGGCGATCGCCAGGGCTTCGTCCTCAAACGTCACGGTATCGGCAAAGTACACCGCCGCCACCGCCGCCGTGAGACGGGTGAGGCCGGGGCCCAACAACGTCACGAGGTCGAGCAGCCAGGGGCCATCGTCGTCCGCCAAACCCGCCGCTTGCCAAAAGGGCAAAATCGCCGCCAGCAAGTCTGCGGGGGGAAGGACCCGCAGGTATTGCCCGTTGATCCAGTCCAACTTGTCCCAATCGAAGCGGGCACCGGCTTTGTTCACGCGATCGAAATCAAACTGCTGGGCGGCCTGTTCAATCGCGAACAGCTCTTGGCCGTCGGGGGGAGACCACCCCAACAACACCATGTAATTGGTGAAGGCTTGGGGCAGAAACCCCATCTGGCGAAATTCATCCACCGAGGTGGCCCCATCCCGTTTGGAAATTTTGGCCCCCTGGGCATTCAAAATCAGGGGCAAATGCCCAAAAGCCGGTGGCGTGGCCCCAAACGCTTCGTAGAGCAAAATTTGTTTGGCCGTATTGGCGATGTGGTCTTCTCCCCGCACCACCTGGGTGATGCCCATCTCCAGATCGTCCACCACCACCGCAAAGTTGTAGAGGGGCAGACCAATGGCACCATCCGCTTCGATCCGGGCAATCACCATGTCGCCCCCCAAATCCTGGGTCTGCCAGCGGATCTCCCCCCGCACCAAATCGTGCCACACCACTTCCCGGGGTTCCTCAATCCGAAACCGCACCACCGGGCGCCGGCCTTCGGCTTCGTAAGCCGCGCGCTGTTCCGGGGTCAGATGGCGATGGCGGTTGTCGTAGCGGGGGGCCAACTTTTGGGCCCGTTGGGATTGCCGCAGGGCTTCCAGCTCGGCTTCGCTGCAGTAACACAGATAGGCCAAGCCCCGTGCCAATAAGGTTTCGACCGCAGCTTGGTATTGGGACAGCCGTTGGGTCTGGAAAAAGGGCCCCTCGTCAAAATTTAGCCCCAGCCACTGCAACCCCGTCAAAATGTTTTGCACGTATTCCTCGCGCGATCGCTCACGGTCGGTATCTTCGATGCGCAGGATAAACGTCCCCCCGTGGCGGCGGGCATACAACCAGTTGAACAAAGCGGTGCGGGCGGTACCAATGTGCAGGTTGCCGGTAGGACTCGGCGCAATGCGAACGCGGACAGTCACGGAGTACAGTGAAAACAACCTCTCTTAGTATCGCACTATGGTTTCCCTGGAAGAGGCAGCGATCGCCCGGCCCCACCCCAGCGAACTGTTGACCCTTGTCCAACAGGCGGAAAAACAACGCGATCGCCGTCCTTTGGGCTACGAACGGTTAATCGGCACCTGGCGTTTGCTGTGGGTGGCCAATGCCCGCAAACGGCGGGGGCGGGGTGTCCAAATGGGATCGGGGCAGTACCTCCCGGGATGGCTGGGCATCACCTTGACCTATACCCCCGCTCAACGGGTCGAAAACCGCGTGCAACTCGGGCTTTGGTCCTTAACCTTGTCCGGGCCGGTACGCTGTGCCGCCGCCCCCAACATCCTGGCCTTTGACTTTACCGAACTGCATCTCCAATGGGGCAACCGTACCCTGTACCGGGGAGCAATGCGCGGTGGCTCCATCGCCGAAGCCCAATTTCCCGAAAAACCCCTGCGGGAACAAGCCTTTTTTGTGTATTTTTACGTAGGCACCCGGGCGATCGCCGCCCGTGGGCGGGGTGGTGGTCTGGCCCTCTGGCACCGCTAAGGAACCCCCTTCATTCCCCTCCGTCATCCTTGACCCTCCTACAACAGGGTTCCTTGGTTCCAGCGCGATCGCTCCCATCGTCGTCCAAGGGGTTGTATCCACCCGGCGAGCCTGTGCCCCCGCCACCATGGAGCGAGAAACCCGCTTCTTTGCCGCCCTCAACCAAGCCCAACGCCTCCGCCGTCAAGGCCCTGACCGGATCCTGGAGACCGGCAGCCAGTCCGAGCCCCTCCGCTTGCGTCCCCAGAAACCCCAATGAGCTACGAACTGCGCATCACCCGTAAATTAGCGAGACCGATCCCGAGTTGGTGCCCGATCCCGACAACAACCCCACCAATTTCCTGTACCGCTTTCCTGGATTTGGCATGCCCGATGACACCTGGCCCCTCTGGTGGTACCAAGGTGAAATTCGCACCAAATGCCCCCCTCCACGCGCGATCGCCCCGCTGTTGGCAAAACTCGGCCAAATTGCCCTTGCCCTGGGAGCCCGCGTCTGCGGTGACGACAACGAGACCTATGACGTAACCTCCGAAGAGACTACTGAGCCCAAACCGCCGAATCCCCTACCGAGGTTTTAGCCGATGTTTTAACCAAGATTTTGCTAGACAATACTTAGCCAGACTGGGCAAGACCTAGCCATCCCTAGTTAGAATTTCTAGCCATAATCTCTAGCGAGAATCTGCTGTGTCCGGATCCTGTATCTCTTTCGATATACCCCCAACGGGATTCGAACCCGTGTCGCATCCGTGAAAGGGATGTGTCCTAGGCCTCTAGACGATGGGGGCCTTACACCTCAGACTAACACTGCTTTTTTGACTGTGTCTGTCATCAGGTTGTTTTTCTGACTTTTTCCATGGTAAACCACATCCCTCGACCTGTCAAGGAAATTTTGCCCTTTGCTGGGCCGTCATTCGGCCTCCAGGTTATTGCTGCTGCCAATCGAACGGTAGCTGTAGCTGTGGCGCGAGACCTTTTGGATTTCGTCCTTGATGGTTTCCAGATCGATGTAGCGATCGGCGACGTTGATCAGGTGATCGCTGGTCATCGAGCGCAGGCTGACCACTTCGACCCGCACCCCCCGATAGCTGGCCGCATCCACCGCGTAGGCTAAATCCCCATCGCCGCTCACCAGAATTGCCGTATCGTAGGAGCCCGCCAGGGCCATCATGTCCACCGCAATTTCCACATCCAGGTTGGCTTTTTTGGAGCCATCCGGCAACTGCACCAAATCCTTCGAGACGACCCGGTAACCGTTGCGCCGCATCCACAGCAAAAACCCCTGCTGTTTTTCGTTGGTGCGATCCACCCCGGTATAAAAGAACGCCCGCAGCAGGCGAGAGTTATCCACCAAGCGGTGCAACAACTTTGTGTAGTCAATCTCAATGCCCAACTGCAGCGCGGCATAAAACAAGTTGGAGCCATCGATAAAAATGGCAACCCGACCGCGATAATCTTCGACTGTATAGCGACTGGTGCCAGCCGCACTGGCAGATGTGGGCTGAGAGCTGCGATAAGTCTGCCCTTGGGCATCGACAGAGGAGTTCATAGCTGTCTCTATTCCATATTTACTAAGTGGCGTTTGTTAGCAGGCGGTATCAAGGGCCATCGGTAATATCCGCAGCGGGTCACAATAAAGAGACGACCCCGATCCGAATCAAAAAGCATTCCTATGCTGCCAATCTTACCCGTATCTCCTTGCAATACCACCTCTCCTTCCAGAACACTCACCCCAATCTTCTCCAAAACACCCTCCGCTTTCCCCGTCGCGGCGCGCCATCGGCGTTGTGGTCGCTGCTTAAGTTTACCTTAACTTTCGTAATCTATCGAGTACAAATACTTAATAATGTTACGAAGGGT
>DMPD01000189.1 GCA_003456125.1 Cyanobacteria bacterium UBA8156
CGGACCCAAAGGGCGTGCCCTCCGGAGGATGCCTCGGCAAAATTTGCCGCAAGCCCCTATAACCGACCCGTAGTGACAACAACTACGCTGAATATATCGGAAAAGGGGATCGCCGCCGGTAAAATATTGGCTACGGCGATCGCCGTTTGTTTTAACCATTTTCCAGATAACCATGAGCATGTTCCACCGTTTGCCGGCCCCTCTGCACCGGGCCTTTGCTGAAGGTCGCGCCCTGAAGATCATCAGCGGGTTGCAGAACTTCGATCCCGAGTCGGTGGGTCGGGTGGTGCGGGCCGCCCAGGCGGGGGGTGCCACCTACGTGGACATTGCCGCCGATCCCCGGCTGATTGCCCTGGCCAAACGGGAAACCAACCTGCCGGTGTGCGTCTCGGCGGTGGTACCGTCCCAACTGGCCCAAGCCGTGGCCGCGGGGGCTGACCTGGTGGAAATTGGCAATTACGATAGCTTCTACGCTGAAGGCCAGGTATTCTCGGCAGATGCTGTGGTGCGCCTGACCTGCGAAACCCGGGTTCTGCTGCCGGATACGGCCCTGGCGGTGACTGTACCCCATACCCTCCCCCTCGATGCCCAAGTGGCCCTCGCCGAAAAATTGGTGGCGGTGGGTGCCGACTTGATCCAAACCGAAGGGGGCACCACCAGCCAGCCCCAGCACGCCGGTACCTTGGGGGCGATCGAAAAAGCGGCTCCAACCCTGGCGGCCGCCCGCGAAATCTCCCGCGCCGTGGCCATTCCGGTCCTTTGTGCCTCCGGCCTGTCCGATGTAACCACTCCCCTGGCGATCGCCGCCGGGGCCCGGGGCGTGGGCATCGGTAGCGCCGTCAACAAGCTGACCGATGAAATTCTGGCGATCGCCACGGTACGCGCGGTGCGGGCCGCCCTCGATGGTCTGACCATCCGGGCGATCGTCTAGACCGCACGCCTCTCCCGAACCGGGGGGCAAACTCCCCCAGTTCCGCCCTTTGGTTTGGGTCTCCCCTCTCCCAAAGCCGAACTCCCAAAGCCGAAGAGGGGAGACCCAAAAATCGCAAAAGTTTACGGTCTCTATCGAAGCAACGATAACCATGGCTTTAACGACCGGCACGCCCGCCCCCGATTTCACCTTACCCGATGGCAACGGCCAACCGGTGACCCTTTCGACCTTTCGCGGTCAGAAAAACGTGGTGTTGTTCTTTTATCCCAAGGACGACTCGCCGGGATGTACCCTCGAAGCCTGTAGTTTCCGCGATCGCTACACGGAATTTCAGACCGCAGGAGCCGAAGTCCTGGGCATCAGCAGCGACAGCGAAGTCTCGCACCAACAGTTTGCCCGTCGCCACAATTTTCCGTTTGTGCTGTTGTCCGATCGCAACGGCGAAGTCCAAAAACTTTATGATGCCAAAGCGCTGTGGATTCTGCCCGGACGCATCACCTATGTCATTGATAAGGAAGGCATTATCCGCTATGCCTTTGACTCCATGTTGGATTTTGCTGGTCACGTGGCTCAGTCCTTGCGCATTCTGCAAACCTTGTCCCAATAAAACTTGCCCCGAGCAAGGGTCATTTAAGTAGCCTTTCTTTACTCACGCCGGGAGCCCACTTCAACCAGCTCCCTTCGATGAGATCAGGGCATCACATCTCACGGGTATGCCCGTGGTTCTGCGAGACTGGAATGGAGACAGCATCCTCTGAATCTTTTTAGATACGCCGAAAATTCAATCTTTGTTGATTCTCCTGGCTCACCCCTCCCAAAGCAGCAGAGCATCCGGCAACAAGTCCAAATATATCAAATTTGAGAAAAACAAGTGTGACCTCCGGACTGAGCCTAAAGCTTTACATACTTGACTTCATCCCCACAGCCATAGATGATGACTTTTTATACACCTAGTTCATCCCCACGGCCATGGATACCGACTTGGTGATTTGTCCATTTGTCTGGGAACCTCCGGATCGGTTTGCATTTTTGGGGAATAATTTCAATAAGATATTTGAGAATTGTAGCCAAGACCTGGCGGGGATTGCCTCGATCTTGGCAGCAGACACGCGGGCCGAATTCTGGGCAGCGGTACCGAGCGCGGATGCGACCGCTGGCGTTTGGCAATGGCAGGGGCAATGCCTAAAGGGAGGCGTGGCCATTCAAATTGGCTTGCAGGCGGATTGGCGCGAGGGCGCTTGGTACGGTGCTTTTTGGAGCGATCGGGGCAGCGGCAGCCGTTTGGCCCAGCGCCATCAGACCATTTCCCAAATTATGCAACGACTGCAGGAGGGAGCCCGTTTGCGGCAGCGGTTGTTGGCTACCATGAGCCACGAAATTCGGGCACCGCTGACCAGTGCGATCGGGCTCTTGGAGTTGCTGGGTCAGCAGCCTTTGTCGGTTTCCCAACAGGAATTGGTGCAAATGCTGACCCTGTGCCATCGCGAACTGATGCAGGTGGTGCACGGGGTTTTGGACTACAGCAAATTGGAAGTGGAGTCCGACACCCAACCGGAATTGACGGTCTTTGATGTGTTGGTCTGTCTGGAGGATACGGTGGATTTGCTGGCAGTACAGGCTCAACCCAAGGATTTGGCGCTGACTTGGGAAGGCCCGGCCGCGCCGTTGCCCTTGGTGTGGGGTGCCCAAGAACCGTTGCGGCAGGTATTGGTGAACCTGGTGGCGAATGGGGTGAAGTACACCGAGCGGGGGAGCGTCACCCTCGCCGTGGCGGTGGAGAGCCAAGACGAGCGCCATTTGTGGTTGCGGTTTGCGGTCCGGGATACGGGGCCGGGGATTCCCCCGGAGCATCGGGCGCGCATTTTTGAGCCGTTTGTGCGGCTGGATACCCAACAACGGGGTACGGGTCTGGGTTTAGCCCTTTGCCAGAAAATGGTGGAACGAATGGGCGGCACGTTGACGGTGGATTCCACGGTGGGTCGGGGTTCCTGTTTCGCCTTTACGTTGCCGTTGCGGCGGGGCCCCTGGCCCGATGTGCCTTGCTATCCGTGGCCCGTGTTGTTGGTGTCTTCCCATCTCGATTTCGCACAACGCTTGCAGACCCTGGTGGCACCTTGGCAAACCTCTGTGACCGTTGTGCCTACGGGTGAGGCGGCGATCGCCCATTTGATGGCGCACCCTTGTCGATTGGTGCTGATGGATTGGGCTTTAACCGATACGACGGCGGAGCTGTTGGCGGTGCAGCTCGCGCGGCGCTGGCCTCAGGTGAGGCGGGTGGTGGTCGGAGACCTCCCCGCCTACGCCCAACACACCATTGGCACCGTTTTTGACCATCGTTTGACCGAACCCCTGCGGCGATCGCGGTTGCAAGCCTGTTGGCAGTTGGTGGAGGCCGCACCGGTGTTGCCGCCGCCGGTGGTGGCCCCTCCCCCCCAAGGCAAGGTCTTGGTGGTGGATGACAATGCCGGGAATTTGTTGGTGTTTCAGGCCCAATTGGAATCGTTGGGCTACCAAGTGATCACCGCCACCAACGGTCAAGCGGCCCTTTCCCAGTTGACCCATCAGCCGGTTGACCTGGTGTTTATGGATTGCCAAATGTCGATTCTGGACGGATTTGAGGCCACCCGGCTTTGGCGACAGCACGAATCCCAGCAGGAATCCGGGCGACGGCTACCCATTGTGGCCATCACCGCAGGGATGTTTGCCGAGGATCGGGAACGGTGCCTGGCCGCGGGCATGGATGATTTTTTGCTGAAACCGGTGAACCGGGCTGACCTCAAAGCCGCTGGCGATCGCTGGCTCCGGGGAGCCCAGTCTGGGACGTAAATGCCGTCTTTTACGTTCGGCTCCTATACCTTTGCCCTCACCCCCAGCCCCTCTCC
>DMPD01000187.1 GCA_003456125.1 Cyanobacteria bacterium UBA8156
GAGTGAGCGGCTAACTGCGAACCAAAGAAACGAAACCCAAACATGAATCCCCAAAAACGAATCCAAGACTGGATTTTTCGCTCGAACCTGGATTTTATAGAGAGAGATCATGCAAACCCTGCCCAAAGAGCGTCGCTACGAGACCCTTTCCTACCTGCCGCCCTTGAGCGACGTGCAAATTTCCAAGCAGATTCAGTACATTTTGGATCAAGGCTTTTTCCCGTGCGTGGAGTTCAACGAGTATTCCAAGCCGGAAGAATACTACTGGACGATGTGGAAGTTGCCCCTGTTTCAAGCGAAGAGCGCCCAAGAAGTGCTGAGCGAGGTGCAAGCCTGCCGTTCGACGTACCCCAACTGTTTCATTCGGGTGGTGGGCTTCGACAACATCAAGCAGTGCCAAGCCACCATGTTCATCGTGCACCGCCCGAACCGCATTTAGGTCGAAATTTGGGCTGGAATTTCGATGTTGAGGTCAGACCTGCCAAGCCGGGAAAGGCTCAACCTTGAAGCAAGCCTTTCCGTAACTAGCAGAGACCGGTAAGCAGAGCGTGGGTTTTTCAGACCCACGCCTTTGTTTTAGGACTTTTTGGTGCTTCGGCTCGCGGATTGGAGAGCGAGTTGCCTACAGGCGCAGGGTTTGAGGGGGGAGTCTTGGTCTGGGGGCAGGCCAGGGCCAAAAGCGTAGCCGTACCGAGATGGTTGTTCAGATTGACCAGGAAAGATCGAGAAAGGCGCTAAAATTCCCAAAGACAAAGAGCCTAACCGTTAAACAGCCAGCCCTATGAGCAGCGTTTTGGTCGTCGAAGATAGTTCCCCGCAGCGAGAAATGATTTCTGCGCTCCTAAAAGAGAGCGGCATGACCGTTTCGTCCGCGAGCGATGGTGTCGAGGCCCTCGAGCAGATTCAGGTATCACCGCCGGATATTGTAGTGCTTGACATTGTAATGCCGCGGATGAACGGCTATGAGTTGTGCCGGCGGTTGAAAGAAAGTCCTCAAACCAAAGGCTTACCGGTAGTCATGTGTTCCACCAAGGGGGAGGAGTTTGACAAATACTGGGGGATGAAGCAAGGGGCAGATGCGTATATTGCAAAACCGTTCCAGCCCCAGGAGTTGATTGGTACCGTCAAACAGTTGTTACGAAAGTAGGGGAGGGACTGTGGTTTGGGTTTCCGGTTTGCGCGTTGCGAGATAGACGGGCTTTGGGTACTATCAAAGCCAGGATTTGCGTGTACCCTTAACTGCGTGTACCCTTAACGTAGAGGGGGTATGGAAAGGGGGATGCAAAGAGTTCGTAGCCGATCGACCCTTGGTATCTAGCCTCCTCGCTAATCGGGTTGGCTTGCGGGATCTATTCTATGGATGCGAATCTATAAGATGCGAAGCATGGGTATAGGTTATGGCGTCAAGTCGTAAAGACGAGCGAAAACAGGTAAAAGCAAAGATTGGGTGTGGGGAAGAACCCAAGGCAACGGGACCAAACAAGGAGCGGTAAGCGGTGGGCCTATGATTGGAAGTACCGGTTTCATGGCAGACATGGAAGGCGAGGGCAGCGTCTCGGAGGTAACAACCCCCGAGGGTGAGCTACACCTTCGTTTTTTTGTGGGTAGCGGTACCGAATTTGCCTTGCCGGCGACCGGCATTCGTGAGGTTCTGGAATTCACGCCCGATCGCATCAATTCCATGCCCAATGTGTCGCCTTTGCTACTGGGAACGGTGAACATCCGGGGACGAGTGGTGTGGGTGGGGGACTTGGGCCAGTTATTAGGGGAAGGTGTGCCCGTGAACGTTGATCGCTCCGAAGTTTCGATTGTGGCCATCGAGCACCAAGGGGCCATGCTGGGTCTGGCAATCGAGCGGATTGGGGTCATGGCTTGGTTGGAGATGGCACACCTCAAGATGCCCCGTGGGTTAACCGATAGCTTGGCTCCCTACGTCAAGGGAGAATGGGAAACGCTCGGGGCCGGTGGCGAGCAAACTACCCTGAGGCTTCTCGATCACGTTAACATACTACAATCGCCCCGCTGGGCTTCGTAGAGGGCAGCAATGGGGCCGGCGGCGAGATGGATGGCAAGATGGATTGGGTAAGCCGGAACTAGGGTGGGGCAAGCCAAGAGCAAGGGCGGAGGCAAGGGCGAAGGTAAGGACGAAGCAAGGGGCTATCGAAGCGCGTTTAGGGAGAATCGCAATGGCATCGAGCATTCAGCACCAACGGGACTACGACGAGGCAACGCGCGCCTACAGGAATGGCGACTATAGTAAGGCGGCCAAGCTGACGGAACAACTGGTGCGTGCCTGTCCGGAGGAGCCGACGTATCGCCTGCTAAGCGGCCACCTGAACTTGGTATTGGAGCAGTACCCCATCGCGCTCCGCGACTACGAGAGTGTGTTGACGATGACCAACGAGTCAACCATCATCGAAATGGCTAAGTCAGGGATTGCCCAGGTCAGTGAACGGTTGGGGGACAACGGTGGGGGGCTGGGCCATGATGAGTTTGCCGAGCCCGAGTTGGACTTGTCGGAATTTGAGGATTTTGACGCTACGGTATCGGCTCAGGGTGGGGGATACGGCAGAGAAAGCCTGGGCAATACTTTGGGAATCAGCGATGATTTTGGCGGGGATTTCAGCGGCGATTTTGATTTTGAAGATTTTGGCGGGGAAGGGTTAGGGGGTTTTGACTATGGGAACGAAACTAGGATGGTCATGGCCGAGCCAACGCGGTCGACAACCCCGACCTTTTTGGAGTCCCCTGGTAACGATGCCAGCGATCGCACCTTTGGTAGTGCGGGGGGTGGCGCCGGGGGGGGAGACGTAGAGTTCATGGAAGAGTTCGATGCCTTCGACGACTTTGAGGACATTTCGGCATCGAACTTTGATGAATCGGATGCGACGCAGATGGTGACCAGTGGGGAGACGAGTACCCCTTTTCGGAGCCAAGACTTTGATTTTGCGCCAGATTTTACGTCGACGGCCACAACGGCGGATTTTGGCAGCCGTACACCACGCAGTGGCGGCAGTAGCAGTGAGCTGTTTGGGTTATCGCCAAGTGCCGGAACGGCTACGGTAGCGGATACACCACGGCGGAGTACCGCCAGCAATACTGAGTCGGGAATCGTCGTCGATCCAGCGGCGGAGAGGAGCTGGTTGCCCTTTTTCGACAACCTGTCGGTCAGTACCAAAACCCTGGTGGGGGCGTTTAGCACCGGCTTGGTAGCGTTGATTTCAGCGGGGGCTTTGGCAACAGCGACGACGAATAGCTTAATTGCCCGACAGGGCGACAGCAAAGAGGTTGAGTTGGCAGTTGCCGAGATTAAAAAGAACAGCTGGTGGATTGCAGGGGTGGCGACTCTGGGCAGTGGTCTGACTTCATGGGCGATCGCCGGTCGGATTGTCAGCCGAATTCGTCGAACCACGGAGAACCTACAGATTCAATTTGAGTCGGTTGCGGGCGGCAACATGAACCCGAAGGCAACGGTGTATTCGGAAGATGAATTTGGGCGGTTGTCGGCAGAGTTCAACCGAATGATTCAGCAAATTTTAGCCAGTACGGCCGAGGCGCAGCGCAAAGCCGAAGAGCAAGAGCAAGCCAAAGAAGATTTGCAGCGACAAGTAATCCGGCTGCTGGACGACGTAGAGGGTGCGGCGCGGGGGGATTTGACCGTGCAAGCGGAGGTGACGGCGGACGTATTGGGTGCGGTAGCCGACTCGTTCAACTTGACGATTCAGAGTGTGCGGGAGATTGTGCAGCAGGTAAAAGTTGCGGCGAAACAGGTAAGCGAAGGCTCCAAAGAGAATGAGAGCTTTGCCCGTAGCTTGTCTTCGGATGCATTACGACAAGCGGAGGAGCTGGGGGTAACCCTCAACCAAGTGCAGTTTATGACCGAGTCCATTCAGCGGGTAGCCGAGAGCGCGAAAGAAGCGGCGCAAGTAGCGCAGTTGGCATCGCAAACCGCTGTGCGGGGTGGGGAAGCGGTAGAACGCACCGTATCTGGGATTTTGGACATTCGGAATACGGTGGCCGAAACCACGCGGAAGGTAAAGCGGCTGGGGGAATCTTCCCAAGAAATTTCTAAGATTGTGGCTTTGATCTCGCAGATTGCGTCCCGGACGAACTTGCTGGCATTAAACGCCAGTATTGAGGCGGCTCGGGCTGGGGAAGCGGGTCGTGGGTTCGCGATTGTAGCCGATGAGGTGCGCCAGCTTGCAGACCGGGCGGCCAAAGCCTCCAAAGAAATTGAGCAAATTGTGTTGCAGATTCAGAGTGAGACCGGCAACGTGCAAAAAGCCATGGATGAAGGTACGGAGCAGGTAATCGAAGGGACGAAGCGGGCGGAACAGGCGCGGCAGTCGCTGAGCGACATTATTCAGGTATCGCAGCGGATTGATACGTTGGTGCGCAGTATTACGGAAGACACCATTCGTCAAACCGAGACCTCGCGAACGGTGGCGCAGGTAATGCAGTCCGTAGAGTTGACGGCACAAGAAACTTCCCAGGAATCGCAGAAGGTATCCGGATCGCTGCAAAACCTGGTAAGTGTGGCGCGGAGTTTGCAAGAATCGGTGGAACGGTTCCGCGTGGATTAGGGTACATTGGCGGGTAAGGCTTGGGGGCCGGTTGACAAGGATTTGCTAAGGGGTAACGAAAAAAAGCCAGCGAGACAAATATGAGCGCCAAAA
>DMPD01000298.1 GCA_003456125.1 Cyanobacteria bacterium UBA8156
GATTGGGGTACCCCGTCTGGGACTCGGTGGCCAGCGGCGAAGAAGCCTTGGCAATGTTGGCCACGGGACAACCGGATTTGGCTCTGTGCGACATTCAGTTGGCGGGAGCGCTAGACGGGATCGCACTCTCGGAAATTTTGCACGATCAGTTTGGCATTCCCGTAGTGTTTTTGACCGCCCATGGCGATGTGCTGACCCTAGAGCGGGCGAAACGGGTGCGGCCCTTTGGGTACATCGTCAAGCCGTTTCAGGAAAAAGACTTGCACGTGGCGATCGAAATGGCCCTGACCCGGCACGCCGCCGAGCAAGGCCTGCGGGACATAGCCGCCAAAGATCGGGAACTGCGGGAAATCAAAGCCCGCTTTTTGGGCACGGCCGTCCACGATATTCGCAATCCCTTGTCCAGCATTGCATTGGCAGCGGATATGTTGCACAATTCGTTAGGGGGAAAAACCACGGAGCGCCAGGAACGGAATTTTCGCCGGATTCAGAACGGGATCGAAGCCATTCGCACGTTGCTCGACGAAGTTTTGGACTTGAATCGTCTGGAATCCGAGCAACTGGCCTTTACGCCGGTGCCTTTGGATGTGGTGCGTTGGTGCGAAAGCCTCATCGAAGAAATTCAGGAAAGCGCCGGCGATCGCTACCAACTCCGCTTGCAGTGCCCGGCTTCCCTCTCTGCCTTGGAATTGGACGAGGTACTCATCCAGCGCATTTTGAGCAATTTGCTATCCAATGCGGTCAAGTATTCGCCGACGGGGGGGGCGATCGAGCTGGAGCTGACGTGGGCTCAGGGCTGGGTGACCTTCCGGGTGCGAGATTGGGGCATGGGCATTGCCCCGGAAGCCCAAGAAAAAATTTTCCAGGCATTTCAGCGCGGCCCCAATGTTGGCGATATTCCGGGTACCGGTTTGGGATTGACCATTGTCAAAATGTGCGTGGATGTGTGTCAGGGGAACCTGTCGCTGGAATCATCCCCCGGCGAAGGCACCGAAATCACGGTACGGTTGCCAGCCCCTTTGGCGGTGCGGCGAGAATCCCGCAGTTGCGCTTGAAGGGTATGTAGCCATGGCAAAGGGAGCGATCGCCCACCAGGTGGAGCGGCTGCAACGGGTAGAAATTTGGGTGCGGTGGGGCGTGGGCCTCACCCTTTGGGCAACGGTCGGCAGCCTGTGCCTCTGGCAATTGCGGGAAGATATTCCGATCTGGCGCGAGGTTTTCACCTGGGCGGCGGTGCGCAGCAGCCTCCAACAAAACCGGTGGGCGTTTCTGGGGTTGGGGTTGTGCGTGGGGGTGACCCTATCCACCCTCATTCGCCAAAGTTTGTTTATTTTGTTTGGGGTGTCCCGTTCCGAAAAACGCGCCCTGTTGATGCGGGTGCGCCGGATTCGGCGACGGGGAGCGCGGCATCCCCTCTGGCGTTGGGTGGTGGCCAAACCATGAAGCGCCTGTGGGAAGAGGTATCCTCGCTGTTCTTCCGGCCGCTCTGCCCCCAGTGCCAAACCACGCTGCCGGCGCGCACGGCTCCGGGCTTCTGTCCCGCCTGCCTTGGCCAACTGCAAGCCTGCCGGAGCGATCGCTTTTACCGCCGGGTGTTGACCCCCCAACCCCTGGATTTGTTTGCCTGGGGCAATTACGACAGCCCCCTCAGACGGGCGATCGCCGCCTGCAAGTACCACAATCGGCCCCAAATTTTGCGGTTCCTGGGGACAGAAATCGGTCAAACCTGGCGCTGTGCCCCAGAAGTGCCTCCCTGGCAAGCCCAATACCCCGGTCTGGCCGTCGTGCCCATTCCCCTCCATCCCCAGAAATACCAAAGCCGGGGGTTCAATCAAGCCGAAGAATTGGCGCGGGGATTTAGCCGGGTGGCCGGTGTCCCCTGTCGCCCCGACCTCCTGCGCCGGGTGCGGGAAACCAAACCTCAGATTACGGCCGAAAGCCGGGCCGAACGCCTGGCCAACCTCGAACAAGCCTTTGAAGCTGTGGCTTTTCCCCGACCCCTGCTGCTCTGCGATGACATTTACACTTCGGGAGCCACCATCCAAACGGCGATCGCCGCCTGCCAAGCCGTCCATACCGTGGTGGCCGGGGTGTTGGTGTTGGCGCGGGCTTCGTAATCCCAACTACACTAGGGGCCGATGGGCTAGGGTAAGATGGCCCCCGATTCCCCAACGAGGATACCGCTGTGTTAACCTTGAGCGTTCTCATCGTGGCCGGGAATCCAAACCTGGGTTCCCTGTTGGGTTGGCACCTACAACAAGTGGGTTGCACGGTGTACCACGCCCGTGGGGAACAGCAAGCGATGGCGCTCTACCTGAAGCATCGCCCTAGTCTGGTAGCCATTGATACCGATTTGACCGATGGCGATGGCCTCCACCTCTGCCGTCGCCTGTACGAAGATCGGCGATCGCTGTTGCTGTTGCTTTCCACCAAAACCAGTGAAATAGACAAGGTGTGCGGTCTCAAGGCCGGCGCCGACGACTATTTGACGAAGCCCTTTGGCATGCAAGAATTTTTGGCCAGGGTGGAGGCGATCGGTCGCCGGTTGCGGTTGGCGACGGCACCGGTGACCCGTCTGGATTACGGTAGCTTGCAGATTGATTTGGTGCAACGCCAGGTCAAGATAAAGGACACGTTGGTCAACCTCACCCCGCAAGAATTTAGTTTGTTGGTGGTATTGGCGCAGGCGGAGGGGTCGGCGGTCACCCGCAACGAGTTGTTGGCGCGGGCCTGGCCCGAAGACATCGACAACCCCCGCACGGTGGATACCCATGTGCTGTCGTTGCGCAAAAAAATTGAGCTAGCCCCCCAACAACCCAACTTGATCCAAACGGTGCGCAACGTCGGCTACCGCCTCAACCTGGAAGCCCTGTTGCGCAGCAGCCCGCCCCGCCCCGCCATGCCCGGCTTCCGCCACCAACCCAACTACGATCGCCCCCGCATGTCCCCCCGCTAACCCCAGACTGGGGAAACCGGGCCCGCTTGCTAAGCTATAGTCACGGCATGAGCCCCCACCCCTCCCAGAACCGGCGAGGGAACAGGCCTGAAACAACGGTATCTCCATCCCTATGCGTACCCCTATCCGCACCGAACAAGCCCCCCTGCCGGTGGGCCCCTACCACCAGGCGATCGCCACCGGGAATCTGGTGTTTACCGCCGGCCAAGTGGCGATCGATCCCGCCACCGGTCAACTGACGGGGGACATCACCGCCCAAACCACCCAGGTGTTGCAAAACCTCCAGGCGGTGTTGCAGGCCGCCGGCAGCGATCTCGCCCATGTCGTCAAAACCACGGTATTTTTGGCGGATATGAACGATTTTGCGGCCATGAACGCCGTCTATGCCCAAAACTTCCCCGATCCCGCCCCCGCCCGCTCCTGCGTTCAGGCCGCCCG
>DMPD01000133.1 GCA_003456125.1 Cyanobacteria bacterium UBA8156
CCCGCCAACCAAAGCCACAGCTTTGCCGCCGCCACTCATTACCCCAGAGGATGAGAGTGCGGCGATCGCCCAGTTGCAGAGCATTTTGGTGCACCCGGAACTCAGCCAAGTGCTCCAGGTGGTGAAGGGTGTTGAGCGGCGGGTAACCACCATCGAGCACCGGGTCAGCGATCCCGCCCTGGAACAGCGTCTAGCCGAGCTAGAGCGGGCCACAGCAGACACTTCCGATCTGGAATCTTTGCAGCGGGCCCTGCAGCAGGTGACCCAGCATCAGGCCAGCCTCCCCGAAGAGCTGGCGGAATTGCGGCAGTGGGTAGACAACATTGCCCAACACATTGTGGAGCCGGATAAGTTTATCGAGCTGTTGTTGCCGGTGATTGGCGAACTGCTGAACCGCAAGGTGATTTTGGCTCAAGAAGAAGTCTGTACGGCTTTGGTGCCCATCATTGATCGCCTGATTTGGCAACGGGGGCAGCAAGACAAGGAGGCCATGAGTACCGTGCTGGCGGAATTGGTGCCCGATGCCATCTCCTGGGAAATCCAAAATGCTCCCGAAACCATTGCCAAGGCGATCGCCCCGGAAATTGCCCTGGCGATTCGGGAGCAAATTCGGTTGGATCCGGATGCGATCGCCGAAGCCCTGGCTCCCCAAATTGGGGCGGCGATTCAGCAGCAAATCACCCTGGAACGGGATGCCATGGTGGATGCCTTGTATCCGGTAATTGGCAGCACCATCGCCAAGTACTTCGCCGAGGCGATTCGCTCCATCAATGAGAAATTGGAAAACGCCTTTAGCTTAGAAGGACTGCGGCGAAAAATTCGGGCCAAGATGCAAGGGATTTCCGAAGCGGAGCTGATTTTCAAAGAGTCTTCGCCGTTTCAAGTCCAGGCTTTGTTTTTGATTCACAAAATGTCGGGATTGGTGATTGGCGAAGCCCAGCGGGAAAACACGCTGGAGGGCGATATGGTGGCCGGGATGTTGACGGCGATCCGCAGCTTCGCCAACGATTGCATTGTTCGCACCGGTGACATGAAAGAGTTGGATCGGATTGACTACGGCAATTCCCAAATTCTGCTGGAGGTGGCCGGCTACTGCTACCTGGCGGCGGCGGTGGATGGCGACCCTCCACCGGAATTTCTGGATCGTCTGCGGCGATTGTTGGAAAAATGGGTGGTCAAATACGGCAAGTTCATTGCGGCTTTTGAGGGCGATCGCGAACAGGTTCCCCTGGAAATTTTGCAGGGTTTGGTGGAATTGTGTGGATTTCAGGCCAAGCCCCGACGGCAGGAGTTGCGGATTTTGCCCTATGTGCTGGTGGGCTGTGGTTTGCTGACGATCGGGGGATGGGGCTGGCGGAGCTGGCAGCATCACCAAACGGCAACCCTTTTGCACCGCGTACGGCAGGCCCTGGCCGATCGCCCGGAATTGGCTTTGTACCGCATTGAGCCGAAAATGCACGGGCACAAGCTGGTGTTGCAGGGACGACTACCGACCCGGTCTTTGCAGCAACGGGCGATCGCCGCGGCCACCTTAGCGGTACCCGAGCGGGAAATCGGCAATGAACTGCAGGTGGTGCCTGCGCCCATTCCCCCCGAACAAACCGCCGCCGAGGTTCAACGGTTGGCGATGACGTTGTCCCAGCTGCGCAAATTCAACGTAACCGCCACGTTTTTTGAGGGGAGGGTAATCCTCAGCGGGACGGCCCCCACCCGCCAAGATTTGCTGGAAGCCACCGAGGCCTTTGCCCGGATTCCGGGGGTGAAGTACGTCACCAACCGGGCGATCGCCGGTACTCAGCGGTTGTCCATGGCGATCTTTTTCTCGTTGGGCAGCAGCGCGTTGGTGGGGGATAGCCTGGACAAAATTCGGATGGTGCGGGATCTGTTGCAAAAGTTTCCAGAGCAGCACCTCCGTTTGATTGGCTACAGCGACGGTACCGGCGATGCCCGCTTCAACCGTGATTTGGCGTTAGCGCGGGCCACCGTTGTCCGGGATGCCCTGATGGCCCAGGGCATTGCCGCCAAACGGCTGCAGATTGGCGCCATCCCCCAAAGTGCGGGCCCCCCCCGCTGGCAAGAGCGCAGGGTAGAATTTGAGCTATTTGTGGAGGGGCCATGACGGCGATCGCAAAAAAGGTGTGTTTGTTGGGGGACTTCGGCGTGGGCAAAACCAGCTTGGTGCGCCGCTACGTCGAGGGTCGCTTTGACGATCGCTACCTTTCCACGGTCGGCGTGAAAATTTCTCGTCGCGAAGTTGTTCGAGAATCGGACAAAGTGCAACTCATTGTGTGGGATGTGGAGGGCAACACCAAATTTCGGGGGATTGCCCCTTCCTATATGCAGGGGGCAGGGGCGGCCCTGATTGTGGCGGATGTCACTCGGCCCGACTCCATTGAGTTTGTGTTGGAGTGTTTGCCGCAATTTTTGCAGATCAACCCCAAAGGCACGGCGGCGATCGCCCTCAACAAATCGGACTTGATCCCGGAGGATGCCGTGCAACGACAGATCGCCCAACTGCAACAAGATTTGACCCAGGGGGTCCTGGCGTTGTTGCCCACTTCTGCCAAAACCGGACTCAATGTCGAAACCGCTTTTGCGTGGTTGGCCGGGTTTTCGCCCCAGTAAGGAGGAAGTGATGTCGCAGATGGATTTGTTTCGGAAATTGTTTCGGCAGCCCCTTTCCGAATATATGGTGC
>DMPD01000069.1 GCA_003456125.1 Cyanobacteria bacterium UBA8156
CGCCGGGCTACCGTTGTACGGTCAAGACTTGGACGAAACCACCAGCCCCCTCGTCGCTGGGTTGGGGTGGTTGGTGCACTGGGAGCGCAAAGGAGATTTTGTGGGTCGTGGGGCCCTCGAAACCGAACGTCAGCAAGGCATCACCCGGAAACGGGTCGCCCTGCAGGGAGTAGGCAAAACCATCGCCCGGCCCCATTACCCCATTCAGGACGAGACCGAAACCATCGGCAAAATTACCAGCGGCACCCTATCCCCCACCCTTGGTCTACCCATTGCCTTTGGCTATGTACCACCGCAGTACGCTCGTTTGGGGCAAACCCTGACCGTACCGGTGCGCGATCGCCTGGGGGTCTTCACCGTCATCCGCCCACCCTTTGTGGCGACCAACCCAAGGTAAGATCAAGGGCTACAACCTTTCTCGAAGACCATGCAACATACCCTATCCGTCCGGGTCGAAGATGAGGCCGGCGTGCTCACCCGCATTGCCAGTCTGTTTGCCCGCCGGGGCTTCAACATCGAAAGCCTGGCGGTAGGCACCTGCGAAACCACCGGTCAATCCCGGATCACGATGGTGGTCTCCGGCGACGATAACATCATCGAGCAGATCGTCAAGCAGCTCGACAAATTGATCAACGTCATCGAAGTCCGGGACATTACGACCACCCCCGCCGTCGAACGGGAATTGATGTTGGTCAAACTCAGCGCCGTCCCCGCCTGTCGGTCCGAAATCATCGAAATCGTCCAAATTTTTCGCGCCCGCATTGTGGATGTCGCCGATGGCTCCCTGACCGTAGAAGTGGTGGGCGATCCCGGCAAATTGGTAGCCCTGTTGAAAATGTTACAAAAATTTGGAATTCGCGAAATTGCCCGCACCGGCAAAATCGCCCTCACCCGGGAATCCGGCGTGAACACGGAATACCTGAAAATTGCCGGCTCTTTGGAAACCCTCCTCAGCTAGCTCCCTATGACCCCAAAGCCTAAAAATCCATAAAGTTGTGTTTGAGCTTACTCGACAACCCAAGGGAAAACGCTACACTGTAGGACAAGTCAAAGCCCCCAACTTTGATTTGTCTGAATTGATGAAGGTCTTTGCTACAGGTACTTGCCCTCCAAGGGCGATGTTCCCCGTCTAGTCCGGTCTCCACAGGCTGTTCCAATTTTTTAGAGGGAAACTCCCGCCAAGGGGGATCCAAGAAAAAAAAGTGGAGCATGAAGTCAAGGAGGTGGAAGGGGCAGGGTGTTCTCGGGAGCCGGTGGGTCTGTAGGTTTTGGTAAGGTCGCTCAAATTCTGCTCAAATGGGTTCGCTTTTGGCTTGGTATTTCTAGTTTCATGTTTCGGAGAGAATTTCAGTGACCATTTACGTGGGCAATTTGTCGTACCGTGCGACCAAAGAGGACATCACCGACGTTTTTATGGAGTACGGCAAGGTGATGCGTGTACAGCTCCCCACCGATCGCGAGACCGGCCGGATTCGCGGGTTTGCGTTCGTCGATATGGAGGAGGAAACTCAAGAGAATTCTGCGATTGAAGCCCTGAACGGTGCCGAGTGGATGGGGCGCGATCTGCGGGTGAACAAGGCCAAGCCTCGGGAAGACCGGCCAAGGAACGGTGGGGGCGGCGGCGGTGGCTTCCGTGAGCGCCAATCTTTCGATCGCTAGTCTGAGTGCCCGTTAGGGGTAATGTAAATCCGCCGCCGGTTGCCACCCTCGTGCTGGGGTCAGGTTTCGGGCGGTGGGTTTATGCTTGGGATTGGTGTTGAGGATTGGTGTTGAGATCGACGGGTAGGCACAACCAATACCCTGCCAGTTGATTACCCTGCCAATTGGTGTTGGGCTGAATAGACTCCGCGAAGTTTGCTCCCGAGTACGGTTCCAGGGCTCTATGTTGGAGAGAGTACAGAAGAGAAAGCCGCCCTGGATTGTCGGCATGCTTGTCGGTGCATCGGTGGTGTCTCTGTTTGCCGTGTGGGAGCGCGGAGAAAGCCAGCGGTTTCGCCAGGCAGAGCGGGCCCGAGTGCTGGAAGCCGCTGCCAATCTCCGGGGACGACTCGAAAATGCCGTCAATTTGCGGTTGTTTTTGACCCAAGGCTTGGCTGCTTACATTGCGCAAAATCCCGAAATTGAAACCCCGGTCTTTGAAGGGATTGCTGCGATTCTGTTGCGTCAGCAGGAAGGCATCTACCGAATATCGGCAGTCCGCGGGACGGTAATTCGCTACACCTATCCGCGCCAAGACCGCGAGAAAATTCTCAACAAAGATTTGCGGACAATTCCGGGTCAATCTCGCATCATCGATCAGACCAAGTCGCAACGCAAAGCCGTCGTTGCGGGACCCGTGGAGCTGGTGGAGGGGGGGCGTGCCTTCATCAACTTTACGCCGGTGTTTGTATCCGCGACCGATGAGTACTGGGGAACGGTCACGACGTTGATTCACGAACGGGCTTTGCTGCAAGAGGTGGGGCTGCTTGACGTGCACAACTCCGAGATATACGCTCTGCGCGGCATCGACGGCAAAGGGGCCGAAGGTACAGACCTGGCTAGCGAGGTCTTCTTTGGCGATCCCTCGTTGTTCTTGCGCCAACCCGTGTTGCAGGAAGCCTTGTTGCCCAACGGTAGTTGGCAGTTGGCGGCTTTACCGCGCCGTGGCTGGGCCAGGCGATCGCCCAATGCTCCCTGGTTCTGGGCCGTGGGCAGCGTGTTCGGGGTATTGGTGGGGGGAGCCGTGACCCGGCAGTTGATCGAGTCCGAACGGTTGAAGGCCGAAGTCGCCTACCGTTTGCGGGTAGAGCAGGAATTGCAGGAATCCAAGCAAGGTTTGGAAGCGGCCAACCGGGCGAAAAGCGACTTTTTGGCCACCATGAGCCATGAACTGCGCACCCCCCTCCACGGCATTTTGGGGTACACGCAAATTCTGCAGCGATCGCCTTTCAACCAAGGTGAAGAAGCCGAAGCCCTGGCGGCCATTTGCGAGTGCGCCAGACACCTCCTGGGTTGGATCCAAGACATTTTGGATTTAGCCAAGATGGAGGTTGGCAAAGCGGAATTGACCCTAGCTGCTGTGTCTCTCACAGAAGTCTTGGCGGCGCCCATTGCGTTGGCCCAGTTGCGAACCCGGCAGAAAGATATCGGCTTTCTGGTGGCGATCGATCCCCGGCTCCCCCCCTATGTGATGGTGGATGCCAAACGCTTGCGACAAGTTCTGCTGAACCTCCTCAGCAATGCCGTGAAGTTCACGACCCAAGGTTACGTGCGGCTGGCCGTGGAGTGGCGACAGGGAACACCGACGCACGTCCAAGTTCTTTTTGCCGTTGAAGATACCGGAATCGGCATTGCTGCCCACGACTTGGAGCGCATTTTCCTGCCGTTCGAGCAAGTCAAAACCCATGCTGCTGCCGAGGGGACAGGCTTGGGTTTATCCATTGTCCAGCAACTGGTCGCGCTCATGGGGGGGCAACTTACGGTGACCAGTACCGTTGGCGTAGGCACACAATTCTCGTTCATGGTGGATTTGGCGATCGCCACGGACGAGGAAACGCTACCGCCTGTTGTCCCTGTAGAGAGGGTACCTCCAGACAGGAGTCCCAATGTCGTCTTGCCGCCCATCGCCGAACTTTCCCGACTGCATGAGTTGGCCCAACGGGGTCGCCTGCCCGCATTGCAACAACAACTGAGGGAGCTATTGCATCGTTCCCCAGAGTACAAAGAGTTTGTCGAAGTGCTATCACCTTGGTTGCAAGATTGCGCCCTAGAACCCCTGCAAGCCTTTGTCGAAAAGGCCCTGCACCAAACCGACACCCTTCCTTTTCAACCCTAGGGACGTATTCCACTGCGGGTGAATCTTTGGGTAAAAAAGAGCGCAAGGTCGGACAAGGATTGTCCGAACCTTGCGCCCCAATCATACGGTGATGATTGTGACAAGGATTGTCATCTTGCTTACTGCAAAACCAACGACACATTGGCGTTGTTCAAGCCCGTCCGCTTCACTTCGCTCAAGGTCTTGTTGATTGCGTACTTCTGGTTGATCGAATTGATCAACTCCGTCTGGTTGTGGCGCTTAGCGACACCCCACAGATCCGCAATCAAGTCGAACGAGCCGTCGGCATTTTGGCTCCAGCCCAAATCGTATTCACCTTCCAAAACCGCCACAATGTCGGCCCGGATCTGCTGACCGTTGTAGCCTCGCACATCGGCATCGGTTTGCACCGAAATACCCAAATCGTTCAAAGCCGAGGTCAAAATCGCGGCATCCGTCACCTTGGTGCGCAGCGTGCTGAAATGAGACATGGTTGTTTGCTCCTTGAGTTAAGTTTTGTGCTACAGTAGACAACGGACAAAACAGATAGACATTGGTTTGATGTTGATTTTGTCGCTTCTCCTTTGGAGGGGCTAACACTTGACGGATCTAGCAAGTCTTTCCTTTGGTTCTTACAAATCCGTGTCTACTCGCTTGGCAGGTTAGAAGACACCGTCTGTTTTTCCCGGTTCGACTTGCTCTGATCTCGTTTGAGTCTCGTTTGAGTCTCGTTTGAGCAAACCCAATAAGCAAAATCAATAAGCAAACCCAACGTCACCCTTTCCTTTATCCGTCTTCCCCGGTAAAACCGGGAAAGCTTTTTAGAACTCCAACCGCTGGTATTCCGCGGTTGCAGTCGCTGCGGGTCGAGCCCGCAGTCTTGCCCATTCCCGCAGGGCAGTCACCTGCTCTTCCATGGTGCGGGATAGGGGAGTTGTCGCCTTGATCGCTGCGATCGCGTCAAACTGGTTAAACTCCCGGTCTTGGGCAAAAGCTTCGTACATGGCCGCCACGATCGCCTGTTCGATCTCGGCCCCGGAGAATCCATCGGCAATCCGCGCCAGCTCGGATGTGTTGAAACGGGTGGTATCGCTGCGTCGCTTGCTCAGATGAATCTCAAAAATTTGTTGCCGTTCTTCTACCGTGGGCAAATCCACAAAGAACAGTTCATCAAACCTTCCTTTGCGCAGGAACTCACCCGGCAGTCGATCTACCCGGTTGGCGGTGGCCATCACAAACACCGGCGACTTTTTCTCCTGCATCCAGGTCAGAAAGGTGCCGAAAATCCGCGAAGAAGTACCACCATCGGAGTCGGCGGAACCGGCAGTCCCCGCAAACGCTTTGTCCAACTCATCAATGAACAGAATCACTGGTGCGATGGCTTCGGCTGCTTTCAAGGCATTGCGCAGATTGGCTTCCGAACGACCCACGGTTGAGCCGTCGTACACGCGGCCCACATCCAACCGAATAAGAGGCAATGACCAGAGGCGAGCCGTGGTTTTCGCAATCAGGGACTTTCCACAACCGGGCACCCCCAAAATCATCATTCCCTTGGGCTGAGGCAGACCATAGTCCCGGGCCCGTTGGCTGAAAGCGTTGGAGCGCTGCCGCAACCACCGCTTCAATTCCTCGAGACCACCTACGGCCGCCATGCCTTCGTCTTGCTCCAGGTATTCCAGAATGCGGTTCCGTCGGATCAGTTGTTTTTTCTCAGACAGAACGATTTCTACCTCTTCCTCGGTGAGTCGACCGGTGGTCACCTGAGCCTTGCGGTAAACCTTCTCCGCTTCGTCCTGCGTCAGACCCAAAGCCGCCTGCAGCAATTTCTCACGGGTTTCCGGCTCCATCTTGCGGGCACGATTGATGCCGACCTGTCGATCCAAAACTTCTGCTAGCTCGTGGACAGAAGGCAATGGGAAGTCCAAAACCACCGCCTCTTTTTCTACTTCAATAGGGATCTCTAGGATGGGTGACATCAGCACCAGCGTGCGCTGTGTTCCTCGACAGCTGGCGATCGCATCCCTCAGCCATCGCGTGACGTTTGCGTGATCCTTGAACGGATGCAAGTCCTTGAACACATAAATAGCCGCCTCTTTGCTATCTTGACGCGTCACCCACGCCAAAGCTGCTTCCGGTGAAGTGGTGTTGTGAGAAGCTGTCGCACTCCCTTTCTCCCCATCTAAATCATAGGGAACAACCCCCCGCGTCAGTGTCCAGAAAAACAGCTTTCGTGGGGGCTTCCCTTGGGCCAACTGCGCCAGAGTGCGCTCGGCTCTTTCCTCTTCACAGGTTACAAGGTACACCAATGGGTACTGCGCCTGCATGAGGATATTCAGCTCCTCGATTAGCGATTTTGAGTTCATGCTGGAATTCATACCCACCTCGTACCTACCTATGTTCTTGCCTGCACTCTGTTTGGAACTCTGCCTAGAACTCTGTCTGGATCTTGCTTGGACTTCACCGACAACCTGTCTGCGTGCCGTCTGTACTTTCCAATCGGATAAATTGGATCTCTCGCATCTCTGACGTGCCTCTGCCCTGGACTCTTAGTCTTTTGCAAGCTCCCGAGAGTGTCTCTGGATGGAGCGTCCTTGGACTGTTACCCTGGATTCCTTCTGGTGCCAACCTTTGCTGCCAATTGGCTTCCAAGTTACTTCCGGTTTACCTTCGGTACTCCCGAATGCTTGCCTTTGTCCTTGCCTTTGTCTTTGAGTTGCCTTTCTTTGAATTGTCCTTGAATTCAGGATATCATTGAGATCTCAGTAAAAACGTTCCTGAGTAACATTTTTGAGAAATCTTAACGAAGATTTGCTACGGCGCCTATTCCTGTAGCAGTGTCCCTGATTCCAGCGCTTTGGGTACGCTCTGCAGGTTGCCGTGGCGAAACATCAGCATCGACTGACAAGCAGGGCAGGCATACAAGCGATGGGTATGGCCCACACCATCTCGCTGCACGAGGTCTCCATGCTCCAAATAGAAACGCAGTGCTTGCTCCACGACTTCGGACATGGCTTGCCTCTCAATGGTGGCACGTACCTTGAGCTGATTCTGCAGCGACTCGGACAAATAGTAGGTCACCTTCTTCTTTCCCAGCCGATCACCTATCCCTGTACTGACTTCAGCATCCTCTGCTTGCTCTGACCAGTTCTCCAGTTCGCAACTGGACGCTCCTATTTCCCGCCCCACTTCCCGCACAGCTCCCTCATTCCCTTCAACCAGTCCTTCGGTCAATTTCTCTGCTCCTCTCTGAAAAGATTGCTCGAAAGATTGCTCGAAAGCCTGTCCGGCAACCGGTTGGGGAACTTGCCCAAAAGTAGACTCGGAGGCGGACGCAGCAATATCTGATGTTACGTTGGTACAGAACGCCACATCAAAGGTAACATCAGACGAAGCAGTATCCCAAGCCGGCAAGGACACGAGTGAGTACTGGACGGAAGAGCACTGTGTGGAATCCTGTGTGGAATGCCGTGTTAAATGCTGCGTTGAATAAGTTGAATAAGGTATTGGTTCTGACACGGGGCTCCCCTCCTTCAGTGCTTGGCGTCTCTGGGTTTTGCTCTGACTGTGAACCCCACACTAGCCCGCCCTCCCTCCCCTGTCAAGACGGTTGCCGTAGATTATGGCAATTTGTTTACAAAACTTTACAGCACAGCCATTGTCTAACGGAAATTGAAGTTGTGTTGAGCTATGTTGAGGGTTCATCCTCCCCTCTCGGAAAGCATCTTAGGATGGCCAAAAGTGAGTGCTCAGGAGCGGAAAGGTATGGAAAGTATTCTGGCGATCGCCCCGGTCACGGCGGTTTGGTCGGGGAAGGTGGCGGCCATTTTTGGGCTGTGCAATTTGTTTGCCGTGGCGATCGGGCGCTATGCCATTCAGAAAAAAGGAGTGGGGCCGGCCTTGCCGGTGGCGGTGCCCGGTTTGTTCGCCGGATTTGGGGTGCCGGAGCTGCTGGCAACGGCTAGTTTTGGGCATTTGCTGGCGGCGGGCATGACCTTGGGGTTGGCGCAGGCGGGTTTGATGTAGGGGGGGTGCTCGCTTCGTGAAATACTCTCGGTACCGGTGAACCAGGGTAACCGGTACCGAGAGGCTATGGATCGCAAACCGCGGATTTTGGTTTTGTACGGTTCTTTGCGAGAGCGTTCCTACAGCCGCTTGCTGGCGGAAAAAGCGGCCCGTATTTTGGTAGAGATGGGTGCAGAAGTGCAGTTTTTCCATCCCCGGGGTTTACAGAG
>DMPD01000067.1 GCA_003456125.1 Cyanobacteria bacterium UBA8156
AACGATGATGTCGCAAAATTCGCACTGGAAGGGACACCCCCGCGAAAATTGCACCGACATCGAATCGTAAGCCCCCATCTCCAACAGGTCGTAGCGGGGGATGGGAGTGCCGGTGACATCGGGTTTTTCGCCCCCGGCGCGGAAACAGCCTTGGGTTTCCCCCCGGGCGATCGCCGCTACAAATTGGGGCAGGGTAATCTCCCCTTCGTCCAAGATCAGGTAATCCACCCCGGCAGCGGTCATGTCCTCGGGCAGAGAAGTGGGATAGGGCCCCCCCACCGCCACCCGTTTGCCGTGTTGTTTGGCGATCGCGATTTGCCGCAGCAAATCTTCCTTCTGGACAATCATGGCTGAAAACAGCACCAATTCCGCCCAGTCCCATTCTTCGGGGCTAACCTCGCGGATGTTGGCATCCACCAGCCGGTATTCCCAATCTTGGGGCAAAATGGCCGCCACCGTCACCAGTCCTAGCGGGGGCAACAACACTTTGCGGCCCACCAACTCCAGGATTTTTTCGTAGGACCAGAAGGTTTTGGGGAACCGAGGGTAAACCAACAACACCCGCATAGGAATTCTTTGGCAAAGGAGCTGCGGTCACTATAGCACCCCGATCGGGGCACAATGGGGGCGGGCGGTACCAACCCAACACGGCCGTGGATAACTCCTTAGACATCAATCGTCTGCAACAGGCCCTCACCCTGGAAGCCGATCGCGGTTTTGCCAATTTGCAGGGCCGGCAGGAGCGGTTTGCCGAATTTTTGGGGCGATCGTTGCAGGCGGTGCCGGCCACCTGGGAACTGCGCGATCGCCGGCGGGCGGAAACGTTGGCCCAGCAATATGCCCAATACGACACCTTGGCGCTGGAATCGCGGCAGGGTTTGGTAGCCAACACCCGGCGGTTGTTGTACGACGTGCGTCGTCAGGAACTCAGCGGCCCGCCGCCCCCTCCCCCGCGAAAACCGCCGACTGTCCCCAAGCAGACTTCTCACCTCCACTTGGATACCGCTTTGCAATATGTAGAAGGGGTGGGCCCCCGCCTGGCGGAAAAACTGGCGCGGCTGGAACTGCACACCGCGCGGGATGTGCTGGAGTATTTTCCGCGGGATCACGTGGATTATTCCCAACGGGTGCCCATCGCCCAACTCACCGACGGTCAGACGGCAACGGTGGTGGCCAGCATTCAGCGGTTTAACTGCTTCACCAGCCCCAAAAACCCGAACCTCACCATCGTGGAAATTTTGGTGCGCGATCGCACCGGCAGCCTCAAACTCAACCGGTTTTATGCCGGCAAACGCTTCAGCCATCGGGGTTGGCAAGAGCAGGAAAAGAAGTTATACCCAACGGGGGCATTGGTGGCCGCCGCCGGTACCGTCAAGCGCAGCAAGTTTGGTCTGACCCTCGATGGCTTTTCGTTGGAGGTGTTGGGCAACGCCGCAACCGAAATCACCTCCGAAAGCATCGGCCGCTGGGTGCCGGTGTATCCCCTCACCGAAGGGGTCTCCCCCGAAACCCTCCGCAAGCTGGTGGGGCAGTGTTTGCCCTTGACCCGTACCCTCTCCGATAGTCTGCCCGACTCCTTGCGGCAGTCCTACCGTTTGCTGGATTTGCCCTCGGCGATCGCCCAGGTGCATTACCCCGACTCCCGCGAGGGACTGGAAAAAGCCGTGGTCCGCCTCGCGTTTGATAAATTCTTCTACCGGCGGTTGGTGGCCCTGGGCCGGCGGCAAACCGGGGAGGCGATCGCGGTCTTGCCGGAAAGCCAACTGCTGCCCCGGTTTCAGGCGATCCTGCCCTTTGCCCTCACCAACGCCCAACAGCGGGTAATTGCGGAAATTCGCCAGGATATGCAGCGCTCGGTGCCGATGAACCGCTTGGTGCAGGGGGATGTGGGTTCCGGCAAAACCGTGGTGGCGGTGCAGGCCATCTTGGCGGCGATCGAAGCCGGCTACCAGGCCGCTTTGATGGCTCCGACCGAAGTCCTCAGCGAGCAGCATTACCGGAAAATCGTGGGTTGGTTCAACGCATTGGGGTTGCCGGTGGAGTTGTTGATGGGGTCTACCCGCAGCGCCAAACGCCGGGAGATTTTGCAACAGTTGGCCACGGGGGAATTGCCCCTGGTGATTGGCACCCATGCCCTGATCCAAGAGGGGGTCACCTTTCACCGCCTGGGGTTGGCGGTGATTGACGAACAACACCGCTTTGGCCGGGATCAGCGATCGCGCTTGGTGCAAAAGGGCATGGCCCCCCACGTGTTGATCATGACGGCGACCCCCATTCCCCGCACCTTGTACCTCACGAATACCGAGATCGAGACCAGCATCATTGACGAATTGCCCCCCGGTCGCCAGCCGATCCAAACCACGGTGTTGCCCCCCAGCCAACGGCGGGCCGCCTACGATTTGATCCGCCGGGAAATCGCCCAGGGTCGCCAAGCCTACATCGTCCTGCCCCTGGTGGAAGCCTCCGAAAAACTCGAAGACATCCGCTCGGCGATCGAAGAACACGAACGGCTGCAAAGCCATGTGTTTCCCAACTTTCGGGTGGGGGTGCTCCACGGCCAGATGTCCCCCGCCGAAAAGGATGCGGCCATCACCGCCTTTCGCGATCGCCACACCGATATTCTGGTGGCCACCACCGTGGTGGAAGTGGGGGTAGATGTGCCCAACGCCACCGTTATGGCGATCGAACACGCCGATCGCTTTGGGTTGGCCCAGTTGCACCAGTTGCGGGGCCGGGTGGGGCGCGGCGGCGACAAATCCTATTGTTTGTTGATCAGCGGCAGCAAAACCGAAGCGGCCCAAGAACGCCTGGGGGTGTTGGCCCAATCCCAGGACGGGTTTTACATCGCCGAGCGGGATTTTCAGTTGCGCGGCAAAGGGAACGACGAGGGTACCGAACAATCGGGCCATGCCGGCTTTGCGATCGAAGACCGGTTGCCGGATGAGGCTGCCCGCCTGGAGGTGGTGCAAAAAGCCCGTCAAGCTGCCGAGCAGGTCTTGGCCGAAGATCCCACCCTGGCCCGCTACCCGCAATTGCAAGCGGAATACGAACGGCGCGATCACCGGTGGCAGGGGGGAGCCATCTTTACCTAGGGTACCCCGAACGGTTTTTGGTATCCTGGGAGGAAGCGTTCTCGATGGCCATGAGTCTTCCTTCCAGCGATACGGCGTTGTACAACCACCCCCTCGCCAAAATTGAGTTTTGGTTGCGCGAGCGGGCCTGCCGCCAGAGCGACGAAGACCCCAGCCTGTGGTACGTCGAACGTCCCACCTGGCGGGCGGAACTGTACTTGGATGTGGAAGATGTGCGGGTGCGGTATTTGGGGGCCGCCAGCGGCAACCGCGACATCCAGCGCGCTTTCCCCTACTCCCTCACCCGCCAAGACATCGAAGATGCCATCTTCACCGGGCCCTAGACCCCGCCTCCAGCTCTACCTACTCTCTCTTCCGGCTCTATTCCTCTAGCTCTACTCTTCCGGCTCCACTACCCTAGCCTCTGCTCTTTGCTCCCCTCTCCCGCCCTGGGA
>DMPD01000188.1 GCA_003456125.1 Cyanobacteria bacterium UBA8156
AGCGATCGTCGCCCAAGGGGGGAGTCAAATTCCGGTGGTGAGCAGTTTTGGGGGAGCGCAGGTCGCGGCGCAGGCGGGGTTTCAGGATGTCACGGTGTTGGCACCGGGGGAGCGTTGGCAGCGGGGGGGTCTGACCATTCAGGCCACCGTGGGGGCCCCCACCGGGGCCACCGTGCGGGAGAACGGCTACTTGGTGCGGAGCGAAGATGGGAGTCTCTACTACGAACCCCACGGGTATCCCGATCCCCAATTGGCGGGGCCGGTGGACGTGGCCATTGTGCCGGTGGTAAATTTGAAGCTACCGGGGTTGGGGTCGGTCATTCGGGGGCAAGAGGTGGCCCTGGCCACGGCGCAACGATTGCAGCCCCAGGCTTTGATTCCCACGGCGGCTGGGGGTGATTTAGAAATAGCGGGATGGTTGCCACGGTTCTTGCAGGAAGAGGGGACCATCGCCCAAATGCAAGCCGCCTTGGTCGCCGCCGGCCTCTCGACCCGGGTCATCGCTGTGGCACCGGGGGAGCCGCTCCCTTGGCAACCGGTATAATCAGTGGAGGTAGGCGCAAAACCGGAACCCAAAACTCCAAGCCAAAAGGCAACGTTTGGGGGGAACACCCCATTCCCATGCCCTTTCCTGCCATTGCCCGCAACACCATGGGAGCAGAACCATGATCGATGCACTCATCATTGTCATATTTATTTTGGCGGGAGCCGGTACCGGTTTCCATGGCGTAGACTTGCTGCCCAGCGAAATGCTGATGCGGCTGCAAAACCCCGGTTTTCGGTGGCTAGCCCTAGGACTAGGGGCTTTCATTGGCCTTGTGCTCGGGATTGTCGGGCAGAATGCCTACCGTCGCCTGGAAGCCGAAGTGCGCGCGATGCCTGTGGAAATCCTGCTGAGCCGGGCGGTGGGGTTGGTGGTGGGGCTGTTGTTGGCGAATTTGACCTTGGCCCCCTTGTTTTTGCTGCCCATCCCCGAAGATTTTGGCTTTTTCAAGCCCCTGACCGCCATTTTGGTCAGCATCATTTTTGCCTACACCGGCATGTCGTTGTCGGATACCCATGGGCGGGCCTTGATGCGGCTGATTTCGCCGCAAAACGCCGAAGCCAGTTTGATGGCTGAAGGGATGTTGTATCCCGCCCGTACCAAGGTGCTGGACACCAGTTCCGCCATTGACGGCCGGATTGAGCTGTTGCTGGAAACCGGCTTTTTGGAAGGGAAATTGCTGGTGCCCCGGTTTGTGTTGTTGGAATTGCAAGCGATCGCCGACAGCTCGAACGATCAGAAGCGGGCCCGGGGGCGGCGCGGCTTGGATATTTTGAACAACTTGCGGGACAAGTGGGGCGATCGCATCTTGGTGCATCCAGCAGATTTTGAAGACATTTCGACGGTAGATGCCAAGCTGGTCAAACTGACCCAAGAGATCGATGGGATGCTGGTCACCACCGATTACAACCTGAGCAAGGTGGCCACGCTGCAACAGGTGGATGTGTTGAACGTCAACGACTTAGCCCAATCCCTGCGGCCAATTTATTTGCCAGGGGATGCGATCGACTTGAAAGTATTGCGGGAGGGCAAAGAGCCGGCCCAGGGCATTGGGTATTTGGAAGACGGCACCATGGTGGTGATCGAAGACGGTCGCAAGTATTTGGGTCAGAACCTGCGGGCGGTGGTCACCAGTGCCCTCCAGACCTCGGCCGGTCGGATGATTTTTGCCCGTCCCGAAATTGCGGCTAGCGTCTAGCGGTGCGATGGGTCAATCGGCAGAGCCCCCAGCCGGATTTTGGGGCGTTGGCGATCGGCAGTTGGTTGCTGAGCATCACCCTACCGGAAATTCCGCCGTGGGGGTGGTTGGTGTTGCTCCTGGGCTTTGGGTGGGGCAAAACCGTTGGTCAAAAATGGCTGGCGATCGCCTGGGTTGTTCTTTTGGCCGGTGCCTTGACGCAGCCAGTGCCTTTGGCGATCGTGTGGGGGATGGCGGGAGCGGCGTTGTGGGGAGTCGCCTTCTGGACGGGGCGATCGCAGGCCCAGCCCTTGGTGGGGCGGATCCCGATCTGGGTATTGGGACTGTGGGTGCTGTTATCGGGGTTGCCCCTGGCGGTGTGGTTGGGGATTGGTTTGTTGGGGATGGGCAGCGTGATCCCCAGCGGCTGGCAAATGTGGGTGAGCGAGCGGGTTTTGCGGTTGCAAATCACCGGTTTGTGGAATGTGCAGTTCACCTACGAATGGCCCCTCGCCGAATTTTCGCGGTTGGCGCGCATTGCCTGGCAAGACGGCGAAACCCATTGGCTGCAACTGAGCGGCGATCGCCGGGACTGCACTTTGCCACCGTTCCTAGCGGACGAGGAGACCTATCAACACCTGTGCCACGCCTGCGGTTTGGCCAAGCACGAGACCGAAAAGGATAGCCTGTCGTTGGCGGGGGTGTTGCTGCCGGTGGGGGCCACCCTACTGGCCGGCTTGGCTTTGGTGGTGGTGGGGAGCGTGGGGCTGGTGCTGGTGCCGGGGATACCGCCCCTGCCCCGGCTGCTGGTGGCCGTTGGCGCCCTGTTGCTGGGGCCCACCCTGGCCTGGGAGACGTTGGCTTGGATTGCCCCGCGGGTGTTGCGCCCCCTGTTGCAGGTATGCGGCCCCGTCGAACCGTGGGGCTTAGGGGCGATCGCCACGGTGGTGGCCGCTGTGGGGTCGCCCGCCCCCCGCACCACCGTAGCCCTGGCCCTGGCGGCCATTGTCACGATCGCCGGGATGGGTTTGCTGGCTCTGAGTCACCGCACGGCGATCGTGGAAGGCCCTGACCTGTAAATGCGGCTGCCCCTCTTAGCTCCCCTCTCCCAGACCGAGAGAGGGGTTGGAGATGAGGGCAAACAGCGCAAACGTCCGCGCAACACCGATAAAACCTTGGTACTCAAGGCGCAGGTTCGTACAGAAACTCAAGGGTGTTGCCGTCGGGGTCGCGGCTGTAAAACGAAGCCGTGCCGTCGCGGTGGCCGTGGATGGCCCCCACCACCACCCCCGCTGCCCGCAACCGCTCATGGTGGGTTTCCATTTCCGTGCGATCGCGAAACACGAACCCAAAATGGGGACCGGCCTTCTGGTAATCGGGCCCCAACAGCGCCAACCCATCTTCCCCGGCTTTGAGGTAGGCCCAATCCTGGTCCTGCCAAGCCAATTCCATACCCAACTGCTGATAAAAAGCCGCCGCCCGCGGAATGTCGCTCACGCATACGGCGACATGGCCCAAACGTTGAAGTTGCATCGCATCTCAAAGCCCTACAACCCCTAGGGTATCCCATCCCCCCACCTCGCCTGGGACACTTAACTGGCCGTAGCCATCAGCCCCACATCCCGCAACTTCAGTTCACAACTCTGCACCAAACGGCTTTCCAAAGCGGTATGCTCAATCTCGCTGGCCAACCGCAAGGTTTTCAGGGCTTGCACGCCCCCCACCGAAGGCTGTTGCCCCCCCCGCACACAGGCTACAAAATGCTCCAGTTCCGCATTCAGGGGCTCGATGTTGCTGGTGTAAACCTTCTCGATCAAACCATCCTGACGGTACAAGACTTGACCGTATTCGGTTTTGTAGTCGGCGGTGGTCTGCCGGTGAATGGAAATATCGTTGTTTAGAAAATCTGCCTCCGTCAACGATTGTCGGCAGTGGGCCACAATCCGCCGCAACTTGCGATGGGTGACCTTGCTGGCGGTAAGGGTGGCAATGGTGCCGTTTTCAAATTCGATGGTGGTGGTGACATAGTCTAGGTACGGCGAGCTGTGCAACCGGCTGCCGCTGGCGCTCAGACGGATGGGGGGGGCCGGCACCAACTCCAACAACAAATCAATGTCGTGGATCATCAAATCAAACACCACCGACACATCGTTGGCCCGGTGGGAATAGGGACTCATGCGGTGGGCTTCGATCGCCAAAATTTCTTCGTTGGCCAGCACCTTACTCAATTCCAAAAAAGCCGGATTGAACCGCTCGATGTGCCCCACCTGCAAAATGCAAGCAAACTCTGCGGCCGCATTCACCAAAGATTCCGCCTCGGCGATCGTCGCGGCGATGGGTTTTTCGATGAGAACGTGTTTGCCGGCCCGCAGGCAGACCATCCCGACTTCGTAGTGCAGTCGCGTCGGCACCGCAATGCACACCGCATCTACCTGCTTCAGCAGCTCCCGGTAGTCCTCAAAAAACAGCACGCGATACTTGCTGGCCGTATCCAAGCCACGATCGACATTGACATCGGCGACCCCTACCAACTCTACATCCTTGAGGAAGCTCAAAACGCGGGCATGGTGTTGTCCCATGTTTCCCACACCGATCACGCCCACCCGTATCGGCTCCGGTTGGTAGGATGTCATCGTCTCGCTCGCACCACACGTCCCCAGAATCCTAGCACACCCCCTAGCCGGTGTTTCGCATCCCGGCAGCAATGCCGTTGAGGGTCAACAGCGCCCCCCGCAACAGTTCGGTGCGCGAATAGCGCGATCGCAGGTTGAGGGAATCTTGGACGTGGCCCCGCAACCGCTCGATCAGCAGTACCTGAATGAACCCCAAGGGCACAATCGAAGCGTTGCGCATTTGCACCGATCGCTGCAGGTCGCCATCCCCATCCAACAGGTTGCCGTGGCCCGTGATTTTCAACACCACCGCACAGGTCTGGTGATACTCTTCTGCAATCCGGCTAAACAGCCGCTGAAACTCTTCGCGCTCTTCCGGTGGCGACAACTGCCGGACATAGTGCCGTGCAATTTGCAAATCGGTTTTGGCCAAGGTCATTTCTACTTTGGAAAGGGTGGTGCGGAAAAACGGCCATTTCTGGTAGAAGAACTGCAACAAATCCAGGTGTTCCGGGTTTTCCTGCAAAAATTCCCCCAAGGCGGAACCGATCCCATACCAGGCGGGCAACAGGAACCGGCTTTGAGTCCAGCTAAACACCCAGGGGATCGCCCGCAGACCACCGATGTCTTTTTTGCCGCCGCGGCGAGCCGGCCGCGAACTGATTTGCAACTGGCTGATTTCTTGAATGGGGGTGACTTGATGGAAAAAGTCCGCGAGCTTCGGTTCTTCGTAGATGAGTTGGCGGTAGACCGCGCGGGAGCGGACGGACAGTTCTTCGAGAATATCGTGCCAGGAGGCCAGGGTATCGGAACTGTTGGGCAGCAAACCGCCCTGAATTACCGCTGTCACCACCTTTTCCAAATTGATGAGGGCCAGTTCACTGGTGGAGTACTTCGAGGCCAACACCTCTCCCTGTTCGGTGATTTTGATCCGACCCTTCAGGCTTTGGCCGGGTTGGGCCAAAATGGCCTGGTAGGTGGGCCCCCCACCCCGCCCCACCGAGCCGCCCCGACCGTGGAAAATCCGCAGTTCCAAACCGTGGCGATCGGCGGCTTGTTGCAGAGATTGCTGGGCTTTGAAAA
>DMPD01000085.1 GCA_003456125.1 Cyanobacteria bacterium UBA8156
TCCCAAGCAAAGTCCCAAGCAAAGTCCCAAGCAAAGTTGAGCGAAACAACTCCAATCAAAGACTCATAAATCCCCCCGTTTCCGGGGGGATTTAATTTCTAGGCCCCAACTTGCTGGCAATAGGTCTCCGCATCCATGAAAGCATCCGGGGCCGGGGTGTTGGTCGGCGTGATTTTGACCAACCAGCCGTTGGTGTAGGGGGCTTCGGCCAGGGTTTCGGGAGCATCGGTCAGGGCCGAATTCACCGCGGTCACCGTGCCGGCCACCGGGGCATAGACTTCCCCCACCGCCTTCACCGATTCGACAGTGACCATCACCTCCCCCGGCGACACCGTGCGCCCGACGGCGGGCAAATCGACAAACACAATGTCCCCCAACTGATCCACAGCAAAAGCGGTGATGCCCACCACCCAACTTTCTTCGGCATCGTTGGCTTGGATGTATTCGTGGGTGTCGGTGTAGCGCAAATCCTTGGGAAACTCCATATCGCCCCTTTGGTTTGGAATTACTTTACGGCTTTTTCAGGAACTTCTTCTGTGGGCGTGGCCACCGTCGGTTCGCGGCGCGAAAAGCCCCACAGAAACACCAGACCAATGGCCGTCAGCATTAGCCATTCTGGGGGTAGCCAGGTCGCGGCCACAGACTTAATGAGGAGACGGGTACCCACCAAAGCCACAATGACGTAGCCAGCGGATTCCAGGTAGGTGTATTCCTCAAGCAATTGGATGAATAAACCCGCCAAGAAACGCAGGGCAACGATGCCCAATACGCCTCCCAACAGCACCAGCCAGGTTTCCTCGGCCACGGCCACCGCCGCGGTCACGCTGTCCAACGAAAACGCCAGATCGGTCAGGGATACCAACACCACCACCTGCCAGAGCGTGCTGGCCATGGGAACATGGGGTTGGCCACTGGCTTCGGCGGCTTTCTCCAGGAAGTATTTGCCGGCGAGCCATAACAGGTATAGGGCCCCCGCCAATTCAAATTGCCAGAACCGAATCACCCAAGTAGCCGTTAAAATCAGCACCACCCGCAGTACAAAAGCGCCAATGATGCCGTAGCGGAGGGCCCATCGTTCCTGTTCCGGGTCGGGTAAGCTGCGCACAATCGAAGCAAGGGCGACCGCGTTATCTGCCGAAAGAATGGCCTCTAACAGCACCAAGACCAAGATAATCGGCAGCACTTCTGGTCGCCACCAGCTAGCCTCACCCCAAAACGGAAAGTCGATTTTGAAAAACGTTTCCAGCATGCCAACTCGTAGGACGTAACGGGTAGAACAGTTTCCCATAGCTTACTTTGCTCCCAGACAGGAGCATCGCCGCCATCGGTACCCCTCCAGCCTTCCCATCGGCTCTTGTGGCTCGAAACCCAAACTCGGTATGAGTTGGGGGGAAGTTAGGGGGTAAGGAGAAACGACCTACGGCTAGGTAGGAGCTTTCCATCTTAGATTATGACGATTTCGGGCCAGTTTTGCCGACGATCGCCTAGGCGCGGTTTGGCGGTTGGCGATATAGTTGTTGCATAGGGGTGGTTAGAACCGCACAGAAGGTGCTTGGCAACCGAAGTTTTGGGGTGCGGTTTGGGAATTAGCAAGCAACCGACAGGCAACCAGAAAACGGGAGTGAACATGAAACGACGGTCTTGGGTAGCGATCGCCGCTCTGGTGTGGGCAGGTGCGGTGGCCCCGGCGGGGGCAGAAAACCCGAATCATTTGCGGCAGTTGTTGCAAAATCGGGAATGCCAACGGTGTGAATTGGATCGCATTGACATCAACAATGTGGATTTACGGGAAGCGTTTGCCAACGGGGCGGATCTGCGGCGGGCGCGACTGCGGGATGCCAAGTTGGCGGGCATCGAGTTGGTAAGAGCCGATCTCCGGGAGTCGAATTTTATCGGGGCGGATTTGCGGAACGCGGTTTTGTTTGACGCCAACGGCATCAATGCCAACTTTAGCGGGGCGAATTTGCGGGAAGCGCGGGTGCAAAACGTAAATTTTGCCCGTGCCAACTTCCAGCAGGCGAATCTCATCTATGCCGAGTTGGCCTACACGAACTTGAACGGGGCCAACCTGAGCGAAGCCCGGTTGCGGCGGGCCAGCTTGCACCGGGCAGGGCTGGCGGGGGCAAACTTGCAAAAAGCCGATTTGTTCCGGAGCGATTTGTTCCAAGCCGACTTGCGCAATGCGGATTTGCGGGGGGCCGATCTGAGCGAGTCTAACCTCAGCGAGGCGGACTTGACGGGGGCCAACACAGCGGGCGCGAACTTCTGTAACGCCACGATGCCCGATGGCAATCGTTCCAAGGTGGGCTGTCCGGTTGGCGGCTGAACCCGTTCGGTGGCGATCGGTTTGGGGGTTGGCGGCCCTGCAGGGGGCGGTTAGCCTGGCCTGGCTGATCTACAACCTCTACGTACCCCAGCTGCTGGGGGGGTTGGGCTTTGCCGAGGGTTTTGTCCTGAAGTTGCTCGTCTTGGAGCAGGGGGTGGCCGCGGTGGTGGAGCCGCTGGCGGGGGCGGTGTCCGATCGCCTGCGGCAGTGGCTGGGGGGAAATTTTTTGTTGGTAGCCGGGGGAGCAAGTCTTTCGGCAGCTTTGTTTGTGGTGATCCCGGCGGTGGTGATCTGGGGGGGAGAGGGTTGGCGCTGGGGCGCGGTGGTATTTATCGCTTTGTGGGCGATCGCCATGGCGGCGTTTCGGGCCCCAGCCTTGGCCTTGGTGGCGGGTTACGCGAGCCCGCCCCAGT
>DMPD01000177.1 GCA_003456125.1 Cyanobacteria bacterium UBA8156
CTGGCCAGCCTAGCCAAAGTCCCAGCAAGAGAGTAGGGTAAACAAGTTGAATTGGGCGAGCATCCATGCAGCAACTCCATTTTGCGCGCTGGGTCACGCTGACCTTTGGCAGCGCCATTTTGGCCACCGTTGTAAGCAGCGATAGCAATACCATGGTTAGCGAGTTGGCGCAACAAAGGTTTTTGAACAATACCTTGAGCAGCTATGCCACCGTGGTGACCGTTGTGCTGGCTGGACTCCTGGGGATTCGTCTGGTAACTGCCTCCCTGTTTCCCCTATTGTACCGTTGGGTCGCCCTCACCGACAGCTTGATGGACGATGCCTTGGTGCAATACAGCAAAACTTATGTCGTCCCCTTTGCCTATGGCCTGGTGGTTTACAACGGCATTCAAGGGCTAAACCTACATCCGTCCCTCGATCGCCTATTGGATGTCACTGTTTTGGCCGCGGCCACGTTGGTTGCCACCCGACTGCTGCAATTGCTGGTGGTGAATGCCCTCCGCCTATGGTGGCAACAATCCCGTGGCGAAGCCAATTCCGAAGCCAGCTTGCACCTGCTCACCCCTGCGATCGATGTTGCGATGTGGACGATCGCCGCGATTTTCTTCTTGCAAAATCTGGGGTTGAACCTCACCGGTTTGCTGGCCAGCTTGGGGGTGGGGGGTGTGGCCTTAGCTTTGGCCTCCCGCAGTGTATTTGAGGATTTGTTCAATTACTACACCATCGTGTTGGATCGCCCATTTGAAATCGGGGATTTTTTGGTAATTGATGAGTCGGAGTTTATGGGCACCGTCGAACGGGTGGGGGTCAAAAGCACCCGGCTGCGGAGTTTGGGAGGCGAAGAACTGATTTTTCCCAACACCTATCTCACAACCCACCGGCTGCGCAACTACCGCAGGATGTACCGCCGACGGGTTTGCTTTCACTTTGGCGTAGAATACAACACCCCACCGGACGTGCTGAGCAGCATTCCCGATGTGGTGCGGGGCATCGTGGAGACGGTCGCCGGTACCCTGTTCGATCGCTGCCATTTCTACCAGTACGGGAACTCCAGCCTGGACTTCGAGACCGTCTATTTTGTGTTGGATCGGGATTACAACCTCTATATGGACTTGCACCAGCAAGTGTGTTTAGGGATTTACCGGGCCTTCACCGAGCGGGGTATCGCCTTTGCCTTTCCCACCCGCACCGTTCACATCCAAATCGAAGAAGAAAAACCATGACCGCCGATCGCCTCTACCAAGAAATGTTGCGTGCCCTGCAAACCCATGGCGATCGCCTGGTCACCCGCAACGCCCCGGTGTATTCCCTGGTGGACTATCCCCGGCTGGTCTTTACCAGCTTGCCCTTGGTCACGCTGCGGCGCACCGCCTGGAAAAAAGCCCTGCGGGAAATGGAATGGTTTATCGGTGGCGATCCGGTCTGCCCGCCAGAACTGCGAGATTGGTGGGCGGAGCAGCTCGCACCGGACGGCACCTATCGGGCGGGATACGGCGCGCAATGGCACCGCGATGGGTACGACCAAATCGAAGCCCTGTACACGACCCTGCGCGACCATCCCAATTCTCGGAGGGCGATCGCTTCTACCTGGCATTCGGCGGATATGGCGCGCATCACCGAAATCAACGAAAACCCGAACACGCCAACAACGTGCCACGGCACCGTTTTGCAGGGTTGGGTGAGGAATCAGCAACTGGTTTTGGCAACCTACCAGCGCAGCGCCGATGTGTTGTTGGGGGTGCCCCACAATTGGGTGCAATACTGGGCCCTCGGCGTGTGGTTGGCGGGCCGTCTGGGTCTCACCATGGGCAAACTGATTTGGGATTTCGGCGATTTGCACCTCTACGATGAACCCTCTCACCTCCAAGCCGCGCAAGAAATTCAACAGGGGCCGGGCGATCGCCCCCCCCTCACCCTGCTGTATCAGGGCCCTGAAGACACTTTTTGCGCGGAACACTTTGCGATCGTCGGCACCGTAGAAGAACCCGTGTGCCGCATCCGACCCCAACTGTTGTGAGTCCCTCCGAACGTTTCGGGGGGGGCTCAGTCTAAGCCTCTGTCTTGAATTTGGGGAATACCTTATGAAACGCAATGGACTGGCATGGGTGTTAAGCAGTGTGTTGGCGATGGGGGTTGTCCTGCCCGTTTTGGCCCAACCCGCGGTGCGGCCGGCTCCGACCGGCGAAATGCGCGGGAAGTGGGCCGCTTTGAACCTCAGCGATGCCCAGAAAGAACAGATGCGATCGCTGCGGACTCAAGGTCGGGAGGAAATGTTGGCGGTGTTGACCCCCGAACAACAAGCCACCTGGCAGACCCTACGGGCGCAGCGGGGCCTTGGGAAAGGCAACCGCCCCGCCCAGTAGTCTAGTAGGCACACAGTGGTTGGTACCCCTGCTCGGCACCGCTTTCCGTGTAGTGAGGTGTCCAGCCACTGACCTCCTGGAACAGGCGAATGGCCCGAATCCGGCGATCGCCGCACAGGTCAAACCAGTGGCGCGTCCCCTGCGGTACCACCAGCAAATCGCCAGGGCCCACCTCCACCGCCACCACCGGCCCGGTTTCCGGGTGCAGGTGGAACAGACCGCGCCCCGCCACCACAAACCGCACCTCATCTTCGGCGTGCCAGTGTTCGCGGTTGAACTTGGCCAACATCCCTTCCAAACCGGGGGTGTCGGGCTTCACATCCACCACATCTGCGGTGACGTAGCCCCCTTCCGCCTTGAGTTGGTCAATCTCCGGGCCATAGGCCGCCAAAATGTCTTCGGATGTTGCGGCTTCGGGGAGCGATCGCACCCCCCAGCAAGCATAGCCCACCTCCATTTGGGCCAAATAGCGCTCAATTGCCGCCGAGTCGGTCAAACGCCGGTTTTCCGCCGGTACCGTCAATACTGCCATGGTGTTCTCCTGGTATTGGGAATGTTTTCCGATCAAACTCAGAACCCTCGTCTTCGCTCTCCTCATCTTGCTTTGGGAGGGGAGCCGGGGGTGAGGGCCGCCCCAGGGCTCAACGCAACGGATCGATCCTGGGTTTCCCCCCTCACTTTTGGAAAAAATCAGCCCGCCCCATAGCTTTGCTGATGGTACTTCACGGACAAGAGGAACTCCCACACCTCCACGTGCCGCCGGGCTTCCCAAACCGTTTTTCCCCAAGCGTAGAGGCCGTGGCCCGCCAACAGAAACCCCCAGGGGGCTTGGGCTAAATGGGGAGTCACCGTCGCGGCCAGGGTGTCCATATCCTGAGAATTGGGCCAAATCGGCAAATCCACCGTGGTGGCGTGGGTGGTCACCCCCGCCAATCCCTTCAACATCTCGTAGCCCTCGAACCGCAGGTACCCAGCAGCCACGTGGGCACGCGATAACACCGTCCCCAACACCGAATGGGTGTGCAACACCGCCCCCGCCCCCGTCGCCAAGGCGATCGCCCGGTGCAACGGTTCCTCCGCCGATACCTTGCCCACGGTCGATTGGCCGGCCTCGTCCACCAAAATCAGGCTGTCCGCCGTGATGCTGCCTTTGTCGACGCCGCTGGGGGCCATCCACAACCGCAACGGTTCCCGCTGGGCCACGGCACTGAAATTGCCCCCCGTGCCCATGGCATAGCCCCGACCGTACAACACGGCGATCGCCGTGGCCAACTCCTGCCGTAAACCCAGTTCCGCTTCCCGCTCAAGGATTGCGCCCATTCTCACCTCCCCCGCCGGTACTGTTTGCCGCAAAGCTCATTATCCTCCTACAAAAACCTTTCCTTGTCAAGAGATTCCAAGGTTTGCGTGCATCCCCGTTTGGGATCTCTCGCCCTGATGGGAAGCGGGACTTTGCATCCGGCGCCTCCCCAAAATGGGCGAAAAGGCTTTGGGCCAGGTTAGCGTGCGGAAAGTCGCTGTTTCAGGCTATCGGCGAGGCGGGTACCCAAGTATTCCGGGATGGTGCTTTCGTTGGGGCCCAACAAATAAAAAATGAGGCGAGTGCGGCCGCGCCAAACCAACAAGTTGGCATTTACCACCAACAAATCCTCTTGCCAGATGGCATTCATCACCTTGTAATACAGAGCCGGTTGGCTATCGGCTTCGATCAAAATGGCGGGCAAATGGAAAACTTTGTCCACATAGAAATTGGTTTCGACATTTTTCAAGCCGCTGTCCAAATTGAACTCCACCGACAGCATTTCTTCGACCTCAAAGCGCCCCGAAAGGGCTTCGCGAATCGCTTTCATCACATTGTCCGCCGTGGCGGGGGAGAGGGCTTGCCCGTTGCGCGAGAGAATAATGTTGACAAAAACCAGTCGGGGATGTCGAATTTGTCCGTACAGGGTCAAATTGTGAATGACCAGACCGCAAGCCGTGAGGACACCAAAAATGTCGCTGAGCAAAAACGACTGATTGCGATAGGCAAACCGCAGCAAACTTTTGCCTTCATTGGGTACAATTTCCAAGACAGGCTTTTGCGAGCAATGAATTTTGTAGGCCTGTTTGAGATTAGCCAGTTGCACATCGCTGCTTACGAACTGCTCGTAAAACTGAGGGAACGCCTGATTAAAGCGTTTGAGCAGGTCAAGGGTAGAGGTTTGCAGTCCGGCCGTCATAGGTTTTTGGGGGGCACCGCCGCTACAGCAGCAAAATCTGGTGGCAGTATAGCCGATAAATCTGGGGGGATTGCGGTACCCTGAGAGCAGCGCCATCGGTGACGTATGTATCGCTTTCAGGTCAGTGCCCAAACGGAGATGGGAGAGCAGATTGGCCTTTGCGGTGCGGGGGAGGCTTTGGGGAACTGGAACCCGGCTCGCTGCGTGCGTCTGACCACCCAGGCCGGTTGCTATCCGCTGTGGAGCGGGGAAGTGCGGGTGGGGGAGCATACCGCCGACTTTTTGGAGTACAAGTACCTGCGATTCAAGCCCGACGGCCGGGTGGTCTGGGAAGACTTGCGCGGCAATCGGCGGGTACCTTGGGAGCCCCAACCGGTGACGCTGGTGGTAGAAGACGGAGCATTCGATCGCCCGCCGGTGTGTCCCTATGGGTACTATGTATCGCCCGTGCCGGCGCCGGTGATGCCGGGGAACGGGAAAAAAGTATTGGTGGTGGGGTCTTCGGTGGCCTTGGGGTGCAGCGCCTGGTTGTTGCGGGGGTGGGCGTGGCATTTGGCGGAGGCGTTGCGGGAGCGCTACGGCCATCGCGTGGTGAACGCTGCGGTGTTGGGGGCCAACATGCAAAGTACCTTGGCGCAATTGCCGGGGTTGTTGGCCCAGGAACAGCCAGAGATAGTGGTGTTGGCGTTGTCTTTGGGGAACGAAGGGTTGGCCACCTGTAGACCCCACGAGCAGCGGGCGGTGCAGCGGCGGTTTGAGAGCGGCTTGCAGCAGGCGATCCAGATGGTGCGGGCGGCCGGGGCGCGGCCCATTGTGGGGAGTGTGTACCCCCACGGACATTATTCCCCCGAGCACGCCGGGTTATTGCGGGATACCCATCGGCGGATGTTGGGGTGGGAGGTGCCGGTACTGAATTGGCTGGATGGGTTGGATCGGGGGGATGGCCGCTGGCGATCGCCCCTGGAGTGGGATGCGGCCCACCCCAACACCGACGGCCAGCGGGTCATGTTTGAGGCGATTGCGCTGGAGTTGTTTGCGCCCGATGCGTCGGCGCTCGAGCCGCCCCTGTCCGTGCCGGTCTTTGGGGATGCGGCCGGATTTGAAGTGTTTTGGTCGCCGCGGGAAACGGCCCTGCGGTTGGTCAACGGCACCGATTATCCGTACCACATCACGCCGGATTGGCAGGCTCTCCAGGGGGCTGGGCAACGGCGGGGTCTTCTCCCTGGCTTGTACAGTCGGCGTCAGCCCCAGGTCAACGAGCCCAGTAGTTTGGCGGTGTCGCCGGCCGGGGATATCGAAACGGTGTTGACCGTGCCCCCCCACACCACCTGGGTGTTTGATTCGATGTTTCACCTGTTTGCACCGTCGGTGGCCACCACGTTGTTTTACGACGGGCAGTTGGCCCTGATCCAAGAGGGCGATCGCCGATTGCGGATGGTGTGCGAAGCCTATGTCGAGTACAACGTGCACCCCATGTGGCGGGAAGTGCGGTTGGCGTTGCGGGGAATGCCCCCCGGTGTGTACGAAGACCCGCTCCATCCCGGTACCCCTTTCCGCACCCTGTGGATCGACGACGGCTTGGCCAGTCGGGTGAAGGCGCCCCCCCGTTCCACCTTGGTATTTGACTACGTGTGCAGCCTGCAGGAGCGACCCCGGGTGGCGATTTTGCCCCTGGGCGATCGCTGTGCCGCCCGCATGCTGTTGTACAAGATGGAATTTGATGGGCCGGCCTTTCCGTTCGATTTAACCCGTACCACCCTGCTCTCGGATGTGGCAGACATGGTAGCCCAAGGCTTTTGGGATATGTGGAACCCGGCGTTTTTGCAATACAGTCCCGCCGAGCACCGGATTTACCACCGCCGGTGGACGGGGCTATCCTTCGCCCACGAAGTGGAAGACACGGACAACCCGCTGCAGGACATGACCCCCGTTTGGGAGCGGATGGCCAAACGCTACAGTGCCCGGGCCCAACGGTTTGCCTATGTCCTGGCTAAGGCTGATGAATTGCTGTTCATTCGCACCGGCCGCAGCGATCGCGGCAGTGTCGAAGATTTGCTGACGAAATTGCGCTGGCAGTGCGGCGATAAACCCCTGCGGTTGTTGTTGTTTTCCGAACAGGATAGTCAGGAGTTTGCCGGATTGCCGGAGGTGATTCACCACAACGTGTATTTTAATCCCGATTGGATGTATGCCGATGTGGGGTACTGGCAACACTGCACCGAGGTGCTGCAAGGAATTTTGCTGGATTTGGGCATTTCCAGCCGCAACCTGTTTTGGTGCCCCCCCAACCCGCCCCGTTTGGTACCGTCCTGATCTCCGTCGGATCTCCGTGGCGTCCGAGTTCTAGGGGCGATCCAGCCAGCGGGCCAAGAGCCCCAAGGCGCCGGCCAGCAGGCCCAAACCGACAAACACGGTTGGCAGACCCCACAGGCTTTCGGCCACTCCCGCCAACGACAGCGGTAAACTCAGGGCAATGTTGATGGCGTTGTTCTGGAGACCAAACACCTTGCCCCGTACTTCTTCTGGGGTTTCTTCCTGCATGGCGGTTTGCATGGGAATCACGCTGAGGCCGGCCCCCACCCCCAACACCGCGATCGCCCCGACACTGGGCCATAGGCGATCGCCGATCGCCGCCAAAGCCAGCAAACCCGCACCCATGATGCCGGAGCCGACCAGAGCCAACCGACTGCGGGGAATGCCTTTGCCAAATCGACCCACCAGGAGGGCTCCCCCCCCAATCCCCACGCTGGCCACCGCCAACAAAAAGCCGAATTGATCCGGGTTCAGTTCCGGCATGATTTCCGCCAGCCGTACCGCCAACACCGTCAACGCCGCCACAATCGAATAGGTGCCCACCAACTGCACCAAGGCCAACCGCAGCACCGGTCGCGCCCCGATGCAGGCCAGTCCCCCCCGCAAATCTTCCCAAAAATGCACATCGTGGGGTTGCAAATCTTCCCGTTTTTCCCCCGTCGCCGATCGCACCAACACCAGCGCCGCCAGCAAATAACAGCCCCCCACCAAAAAATCCTTGCCGCTATCCCCCAACCATTGGTTGCTGAGGTTTAACAACGGCTCGCCGGTGGCAAACCCCAACACCAACGCCCCCATCACGGTCGTGGCGCACACCGAATTGGCCGCCAACAGCTTTTCCTTGTTGACCGTGAGGGCGATCGCCGCCTGTTCCGCCGGGGTAAACACCTGGGTCAACGCCGACACGGCAAACACAATCCCCAACAAAGCCCAAAATCCGGCCCTGGGGCCCCCCCACTGCTGTGCCACCGCCAACGTCAAGGGGATCGCGATCACCAACAGCCCCCGCAACAGATTGGAGACCGCCAATACCCGCTTTTTGAACCAGCGATCGACCCAGACCCCGGCCACCGATCCCAATACCATGGCCGGGATTGTAAACGCCACCATCACCGCCGATACCCAGCCGCTGATCGGTTCCCCCGGTCGCTGGAACCGTTCCGCCACAATGGCGATCGCCAGGGTCAGAAAAATTTTGTCGGCGATTTGGGAAAACACCTGACTGCCCCAGATGGCCACAAAATTGCGGTTGGCAGACAGGGACTGGGGGGGACGCGCTCCTGTTTCAACGGGGGGAG
>DMPD01000329.1 GCA_003456125.1 Cyanobacteria bacterium UBA8156
AGGGATGGCCAACACAGCCACGGACTGGGTGTTCCCAGCCTACCGTTTCGAGTATTGGGGCGCTTTGCGGGCCTTTTTCAGACCGTACTTGCGGCGCTCCTTCGAGCGGGGATCCCGGGTGAGATACCCTTCCACCTTCAAGGGCTTGCGGTTTTCGGGAGCCAGTTCGCACAGGGCCCGCGCTACCCCCAACCGAATGGCATCTGCTTGACCGTTGGTGCCGCCGCCGTGGGCATTCACCAAAATGTCGTATTCGTTCTCCAATCCCAAAGCCTCAAGGGGGGCTTTCACGACTGCTAAATACTGGGGCACGTATTGCAGGTAATCGTCCCCTTCCCGTCCGTTGATCGTGATTTTGCCAGTGCCCGGCACCAAGCGCACCCGTGCGATCGCCGATTTGCGGCGACCGGTACCCCAATACACAACCGGTTGACTCATGGTCTATTGCCCTCCTGGAATGGTGTTGATGTTCAAAACCGTGGGCTTTTGCGCCCCGTGGGGATGCTCCGGTCCCCGGTACACTTTCAGCTTGGTAAACAGTTGCCGTCCCAACCGATTTTTGGGCAACATCCCCCGCACGGCATGTTCGATGACCCGCTCCGGTAACCGCCGAATCAGTTTATCGAACCGCTCTTCTTTCATGCCACCGGGCCGCCCGGAATGCCGCCGGTACACTTTCTGGGTGGCTTTTTTACCGGTCACGGCCACCCGATCGGCGTTCACCACAATCACAAAATCCCCCGCATCCAGGTGCGGCGTGTAGGTGGGTTTGTTTTTGCCCCGCAACACGGAGGCTACCACCACTGCCAACCGCCCCAGTCGCTGGTCGGCGGCATCAATAACGTACCACTGGCGATCGCTCCCCACCGGCGGCAGATACGTCCGGTTCGGTTGATCGGTTGTGGGTACGGTCGAAACCGTTGTGCTCATTGCTGTACTCCTTTGCTACTTCCTAAACCCTGAACCCCTAAACCCTGAATCAAGGTGCCCAACTGAACAATGGACTCGGTGCCGTCCCTTGCCCGGACTCCCATCCCCCCCGCAAAGGGATCTACGGGATAATCCACCCGCACCAAACACAGGCCTTGGGGGGGAGCCGCATACCGCACTTCCTCCCGCCGCCGCTCCTGCCAAATTCGGGTGAAATCGGCCACGGAGCGCCGACCCGTCCCCACTTCTACCAACAACCCCACCAACAACCGCATCATCCCGTACAGAAACCCGCTGGCCTGCACGTCTACCCATACAAAGGGGTGTTGACGCCGACACCGGGCCGCCCAGACGTTGACTTGGGAATGGGGACGGGGTGACCCCGATCGCCGCAGTGCTGCCAGGTCTTGCTCTCCCAACAACGGCTGCAGCGCCGCATCCATCCGTTCCTCATCCAACACGTCATAGTAGTAGTGCCAGCTAAAGTCCCGGATGAACAGGTTGGGCTCCGCCTCGCTGTAGATGGTGTACCGGTAACTCCGGGCGATCGCCGTGAACCGGGCATGCCAGTCCGCCGATACCGCTGCCGAAGCCCGCACCGCCATGTCTTTGGGCAACACTGTATTCAGCACCCGCGCCCATCGCTCCGGCGGAATCCCCAAATCGGTGTCGAAATGGGCCACCTGACCCGAGGCGTGTACCCCCGTATCCGTCCGCCCCGCTCCGCACACCGCCACGGGATGACCGTGCAATTCCTGCAAACACCGCTCCAAGACTTCCTGCACGGCCAACCCGTTGGGCTGGGTCTGCCAACCTTTGTAATTTGTCCCTCGGTACTGCAACAACAAAGCCACCCGCGTCACGCCCAACCTACAGCAGTTGAATAACCGCCATCTCGGCGTTGTCCCCTCGCCGCCGCACCGTTCGGACGATGCGGGTGTACCCCCCCTGGCGATCGGCATACCGCTCCGGCGCTTTGTCGAACAACCGCTTCACCAGTTGCGGATCGTAAATGTACCCCAATGCCTGCCGCCGGGCAGCCAGGGTTCCTTCCTTCGCCAACGAAATCAGACGCTCCACCTGCGATCGCACCGCATCGGCCCGCGTCCGCGTGGTTTTGATCTCTCCGTGCCGAATCAGTTCCGTGGCCAACGATCGCAACAAGGCTTTCCGTTGATCCGCCGGTTTGCTGAGTTGCGGCACCCGACAAGCATGACGCATGTTTCCTTCTCTCCTGTGTTCCCCGTTTGTTTTCTAACCGACTTAGGCGCTAACCTTTTGCTTGGTCTCCGGCAAGGTTAAGCCCAACCGCGCTTGCAACGCTTCAATCACCTCATCGGCCGATTTCTGACCAAAGTTTTTGATCTCCAGCAGATCTTCCTGGGAATACCCCAGCAAATCGGCAATGGTGTTGATCTGGGCCCGCTTCAAACAGTTGTAGGCCCGTACCGAGAGATGCAATTCTTCGATGGGGATTTGTTCGTGTTCGTTGTGGGGCTCCGGATCATCAGACTTGGATTGCACCAAAGTAATTTCTTGCAACGGTGCAAACAGCCCCACCAAGATGCTCGCCGCTTCCGAGAGGGC